>NZ_JBHWUU010000013.1:0-11499 GCF_042737375.1 Streptomyces sp. NPDC060000 | reverse complement strand
CCCGGGTCGCGCGGTGGATATCGGTGTGGCCGCCGACGGGACGGTGTGGCACGTCAACTCCGCGGGTGGGATCTTCCGTTACACCGGGGACCAGGGCTCCACGGACTGGGTCGCAGTCTCGGGCGGGCTGAAACGGATCTCCGTCGGCTCCCGGACGAACGTGTGGGGCGTCAACTCCTCCGACCAGATCTACCGCTACACCGGACACGACGCCAACCCGTGGACGGGCATCCCCGGCGCGGCGGTCGATGTCGGCGCGGCTGCCGACGGCACCGTGTGGGTCGTCAACTCCGCCGGCGGCATCTTCCGCTACACCGGAGACCAGCCGAGCTGACTGACGTGAGTTGGGCCGTGCGGGGTCCCGGTGCATCAGACCGGGACCCCGCACGCGCACGGGGCATTGCGGGCTCTTCACCTGTCCGTTGAGGGGATGTGTCTTTGCCTCAGACGATCATCCATTGCTGGTTCGCGTCGGTGGTGCAGGTCGATAGGTCGATAGGTCGAGAGCCGCGCCGTTGGCGGTGGACGTCCCGGCAACCGCCAGGCGCTTGCCGCTGTCGACGTTGACCAGTCTGTAGTCGGAGCCGACGGCGGTGGGAACCGACTGCTGGTTCGTCGGGCGCCGGTGGCACGGTCGATGGCCAGGACGCGCGGCCTGATGGCGTCGTCCGGCCACCGGCGTTGATGTCCTCGTCGATGCCGGACAGCCGGAGGCCGCAGCCTAGGTGGCCGTTGCGTCTGCCGGGGTGGTCCCGGAGCCCTGCACCGCGTGGGGTGCCGTGCCCGCCAGCGGGGAGGTGTCGAGGTACCTGACCTCGTACACCCGCTCGGCGAACCTCCAGCCCTCCGCGGTGCGCCGGTAACGGTCGTGGTAGACGGCGTAGTTGAGACCCTGGCGTCCGTCGAGGGTGCGCGCGAGTTCTTGGATGTAGGCGCGGCCGGTCGCGGTGTCGCCGTCGAGCAGGATCGTGCCGGGGTGTGTGGTCTGTACGAAGAAGTCCCACTGGCTCTGCAGCCGCTCGCCCCCGGCGCGGATCTCCTCTCGGCCGATCTGCTCGGCGGGGATGTTGGGCATGTGCAGGGCGCCGTCCGGTGTGAACAGCGACGCCAGGCGGGGTCGGTCGCGCATCATCGCCGCGTCGGTGAACTCGCCGCGCAGTGCCTCGATCTCGACACGGTCCGCGATGGCCTGGAAGTCGTTCATCGTATTCACCCCTCCGTCTTGTTGCCGTCCTCACCGTAACGACAACGCAGCCCTTCGGAATGTGAGGCGGCGCATCGGCCTCACATTCCGGCGCGCTGTCCTGTCGTAACGGGTAGAGGCACACAAGCGAGCGAGGGAGATGGCCGGACCATGACCACCAGAGCCGAGCCCGGCGACGATCAGAGCGATCAGAGCGATCCGGGCCTCAGCGCGATCATGAGCGAGCGGCGTCGGCTGATCAACCTCGGCTATCGACTCCTCGGGTCCCTTGCCGACGCCGAGGACGTCGTGCAGGAGACCTACGCCCGCTGGTACGCCATGTCCGCACGGGAGCAGCGGGCCATCGAGTCGCCCGGCGGCTGGCTGGTGACGGTCGCCGGCCGCATCTGCCTGAACCTGCTCGGCTCGGCGCGGACCAGGCGGGAGACGTACGTGGGCGAGTGGATCCCGGAACCGCTGCCCGAACCCACGGAGTGGATCACCGGACACTCCGGCGCCGGCGGGACCGACCCGGCCGACCGGGTCACCCTCGACGAGTCGGTGACGATGGCCTTCCTGGTGGTCCTCGATGCGATGACCCCGGCCGAGCGGGTCGCGTTCGTCCTGCACGACGTCTTCCGCTACCCCTTCGGCGAGGTCGCCGAGATCGTCGACCGGACTCCGGCGGCGTGCCGCCAACTGGCCTCGTCCGCCCGCCGTCGCATCCGCACCGCGCAGAGGCCGGCCGGCCCGAGTACCGGGCAGGCCGGCATCGTCAGGCAGTTCAGAACGGCGTGGGAGGCCAAGGACATCGACGCCCTGATCGGCCTGCTCGACCCCGACGCCGTCGCGACCGCCGACGGCGGCGGGCTGGCCGTCACCCACCTGCACCCCATCGTGGGCAGTGAGCAGATCGCACGCGCCTACGCCGAGATCGCCCGCGCGTCGGGCGACCGCACCACGTTCCTGGAATGCACGGTCAACGGCCTGCCCGGCTTGGTGACGCGGCAGGACGGCAACCTCTCGACCGTGTTCGCGTTCGAGATCGCGGGCGACCGGATCAGGCGCATCTGGGCGGTGCGAAACCCCGAGAAGCTCCGTCCCTGGCGGATCAGTTGAGGAGCGCCCCGAGACACCGCAGCGATCGGATCGTGGCCGGTACCGACCCGCACCGAGCTCGTATCCCGAACACGCCCTAACTGTCGTAGGGGACCCAGGCACGCTCGCCTGCGTCGTTCGTGCCGTACCAGTAGTGCGGCATTCCCTTGGTGCTGGTGGTGTGGAACGGGCGGCCGTGGTCGTCGATGCGGATCGTGCCGGTGCGGCCCTGGGAGGACCAGTCGAGTTCGAGATACCAGCGGGCGTCGTACGTCTGTGTCGTCGCGTCGACCAGCAGCACCTCCGGGTCCTCGGCGGAGACGCGGTACGGCAAGTGCACGGCCGGGATGGTGTGTTCGCTGTCGGCGCCGTCCTTCGGGCCGGCGATGGGGCGGTCGGCATCGAGGTTCACGGTGAAGCGCCGGGGCGTGATGTCGCCGCCGCAGCCCTGGCCCATGGCGTACGCGATCCCGGCGGCCGGGTTGCCGCGGCTGACGATGCGGACGTGGAGCGCCTCCAGGACCACGGCCGTGGACGACCGCCCCTGCACCGAGATCTGCACCTTCGTCTGCCGCCCGTGCACCGCGTCCTGCGTCGCCGCCCACGCCCCGGCGTCCTGCTCCACGGGCGGCGGAGGCACCTGTGCGGGCGGCTTGTCGATGACGTAGTCGTGGTCGCAGCCCTTGTCCCAGACCAGGGAGTCGGCGCTCCAGACGAGGGGCAGGCCGGTGGTCGGCTTCGCGGCCGAGGTGGGACCGCTGCCGGTGGCGGACGGGGCGGTGGTCTTCTGCCGGGGGCTGGGCGACGCGGAGCTCCGGGAAGGGGAAGGGGAGGGTGAGGCGGTGGCCGACGGTTTCGCCGAACTGTGGGGTGCGCCGGGGGCGGTCGTCCGCGGGCTCGCGGCGCGGGAGGCGTCCGCCTCGGCCGAGCGGTCGTCCGACAGGGCGAACGTGCTGCGCAGAGTGGCGAGCAGCACGCAGGCGACGGCGGTGGACGTCAGAACCCGTCGACGGCGGTACCAGGGGCGGGGAGCGGGGGAGGAGGCGGACTCGTCCGGGTCGGGATCGTCCCGGGCCTGCTCCGCGGAGCTGCTCTCCTCGACGAGTTCCCCGTCCGTGTCCCGTGCCCGTGCCGGTGCCGGTGCCCGTGCCGGTGCCGGTGCCCGTCCCGGCACCGCCGCCGAACCGGCCGTACGCACCCGCTGCCGAGCCGCCACCGCCAACAACCACAGGCGGTGCAGCTCTAGCCGTTCCTCCGGTGTCGCCTCGCAGAAGGCCGCGAGCCGCTCCACGGGCGCGAAGTCCTGCGGCACCGCCTCGCCCGCGCAGTACCGGTGCAGCGTGGAGGCGTTCATGTTGAGGCGGCGGGCCAGAGAGCCGTAGCTCCGGTCCGTGCGGTCCTTCAGCCGGCGCAGCAGCGCCGCGAACTCCTCGACATCGTCCCGCATCGACACCGTTCCTCCGTCGTCCGCCCGCGATCCCGTATCCCAGGCACTCATATCCCTGCACGTCAGATGGGCTGGGATGGTTCCACCGTCGCCAAAGAGGCGGTAGTTGTTGCGCCGGACTCCGGTGAACGCCGATGCTCTTGGTGTCGCACCGACCACGGCCAACGGGACCAACCGGCGTCGGGCGACGTCCGACACGCATCCACCGACGGTTGCCTCCATGGTCACCGCGCTTGATGCGTCGTCAGGCACGCTCACGATGCCGGTTGCCGTACTCGTCACAACACCGGCCTCGCCCCTGCTGACCAGCGGCATCCGCAACGGATCACGATCTGCCGCTGCCGTGTCAGACGATCTACTCAATTCTTGGAGGTTTGATGAAGTTCGTCATCCGAAAGGCGGCAGGCCTCGCGGTCGCGAGTGTGGCCGTCGCAGCCATGTCCGTGACCGGCGCATCGGCAGCCCAGGCGGAGTCCCCCACCCACGGCTGCCCCTACCCCTATGTCTGCTTCTACGTGGACGACCACGCCTATAACGCGGGCACGCCGATCGCGAAGTTCCGCGATGTCACCAGTTCCTACCAGACGGTCACGTCCCGCCCGCATTACCACGTGGTGAACACCCGGAACGACGACGTGGCGTATCTACGGCTCCAGGACGGGACCTCGATCTGCCTGCCGCCGAATTTTGAGACCGTGTTCGCGAACGCTTACAGCGTCACCGGAATAAGGATCTCCAGCAGTTCCACCTGCTGAATCCGCTCGAACGGCCGGCGGGCGCTTCCGCAGTTCAACAGGGATGGCACGGTTCCACCGTTGCAGGTGCGGCGGCAGCTGTTGTCGAGGATGCCCGGCGGCCTCGAAGCTGAGGGTGTCGCGCGCGCCGGCCGAGGCAGAACGAACGCCCCGGCAGCAGCTTGGCGACGACACCCACCCCGCGCCCGCGTATCGGGACACCTGTGTGCCCGAGTACCCAAGGTGCGTCGCTCGGCACCGTGTGGCACCCGCCGCCACATGACGGCCTTGGGGCGAAGACACCGGGCCGACTCCTGTCCGATCGGGCATTCGTGCAGTCGCGCCGTCCTGTCCTCGAATCGGACGCGGGCGAGGTGGCGACAAGTCGGCAGCAGCCTTGGGCACGAAAGCCGGAACCGGCCGAGTGCAACCACATACGGATCAGAAAAGGGAAACGACATGAACAGTAAGTCCCCCGTACGCCGTCGTCCGGGCCGCCGCGCGGCCGTCACCGTCGGCCTTGTCCTGGCTGTCGGACTCGGCGTCTCGGCACAGGTGTCGGCGCAGGCGTCCGTGCATGCCCCCGCAAAGGCGTCCAGCGCCGCACCGCAGCCGGTCAGCGGCACGTCCGGCCAAGCGGTGACCCGGGTTGCCGACTTCTACGGCGCGTACATCGACGCGAAGGGCGATTACACGGACCCCGACGTCACGCTGGCCACGGCGCTCCGCAACCACTACCTGACGCCCGACTTCGCCGAGCGGCTGGCGGCCTGGGAGGAGAAGAACGCGGCGGACGGCGTCCTGCGCGCCCAGAACGTCCCGGCGCGGTGGACGGTGACCGACAACGGCACCGTGGGTAACGGCCATGAGGTCATCGTCACCCTGACCTTCGGCAGCGGGGAGACGACGCAGAAGACCAAGCTCTACGTGCTGGTGGAGCGGTACAACCACATCGTCGACATCGACACCACGAGCGCCCGCTGACGGCATAGCCGCTCCGCCCGCTCTGTCCCGGCCGGGACAGAGCACCGGGGTGGAAAGCCGATGGATGTGCGGTGTCCCGCTCGAGAACGCAGTGAGCCCGCACCAACTGAGGGGTGCGGGCCTCAGTTGGCAACACGTACGCGTCAATGCGGCGCGTACGTGACCGGCCGGGCTCGCACGCCCGGTGCCCATGGCCTTCTGTGGCTCGTCCTGCTCACCGAAGGATCTGTTGATCCAACGGCGCCGGGCGAGGTAGGTGACGGCGCTCTTTCGGCGGCCGCGCTTCACGAGGGACAAGGGTTCTCGGTAGCAGACCGCCCTTGGCGCTCCGGGAGAACAGCATCCGGCACAGGCCGGAGGGCAGGGAGCAGGGAGCAGGGAGCAGGGAGCAGGGAGCAGATGACGAACAGTTGCCATTTACTCCGGCGACTCCGCGGCGCGGATCAACATTGCGGTCCGCTCTTCGGCGCGCGGCTGGGCGAAGCACACCGGCAAGGGCGTCGGCGCCGATGTTCTGGCTGACGGGCCGACGGGGGCCTGCAGTCGTACGGTGCCGTCCGTGCTGAGCGGGATGATTCGGCGGTCGTCGTCGGCGCTGCCCGCCGACGGCTTGACGGTGTTCATCTCGCTGCCGAGGGACGCCCATCGGCCGTCGCCCTGCCCGTAGGCGGAGGGGCGGGAGACGCTGCCCTCGAGGCGCCAGGAGGGGCGAGGCGCCGGCCGCCCAGGGCGAACTGCTGCGACCAACCCTGCGGCACGCCAGGGCGGTAAGGGCTGGCTGTAGGGGTGTCAGGTACTCACGGCCGCCGTGTCTGTGTACCCGAGGCGTCCGGAACTGCGCCCGAGAATGACAGCAGACGGTCGACCAGCCCGTCCACGTAGACGGGGGTGAGCGGGCCCGCTGCGAACAGGATACGGATGTACAGCGGCGCCAGGATATGGTCGACCACCTCCAGGGCATCGGGTGGCCGCTCGCCCCGTTCGCGGGCGCGGTCGAGCATGTCCTGGAGCTGTCGGGTGCGCTCGGCGAGAAAGCGGTCCCGTGACTCGGCGCCCGCTTCTCCGGCGCTGGACAGTGCGACGACCAGGCGCAGGACCGCCAGGCCGTCGGAACCGCTGATGTCGCGGGCCACACCTGTGGCATAGGCGCGCAGGTCGCCGGCCACGCTGCCGGTGTCGGGGATCGGGGAGCCGGCGGTGAGCCGGGTGATCGCCACGTCCGTGAGGAGCGCTTCGAGGGTGCCCCAACGGCGGTAGACGCTCGTGTCGGCCACCCCGGCTCTGGCCGCGACATCGCCGACGGTGAAGTTGCCGTATCCCCGTTCGGCGACCAGGTCGGTGACCGCCTGATGCGCCGCCGCACGTACCCGCGCACTGCGCCCCCCGGGCCGCCGCGCCTTCTGCCCTTCCGTCATGCCCCCACCTTAACGCAGATCTAGTTGCGTTTATTCGTGACAGCTCCTACCCTCATAACGCAGCCACCAACTGCATTAGGAGGTATTGCAGTCCCAGGGCGCCACCTCCCACTGCTAGGCGGGCGCCCAGCGCCTGGCGTGTGCCTGCGTCTACGACCGGCTCGACGAGCTCCTCGGCAACGCAGCCGCTTGAACCCCCACCGCGCATACACAGAATCGGAGAGAGCCATGGGCAACGTGATCGACCAGATCGACCGCGCCGTCGACATGACCGCCGAGATCGTCGCCGGTATCCGTCCGAACCACCTCACCGCGCCTTCGCCCTGCACCGGGTGGACGGTCCGCGACGAGCTCAACCACCTGGTCGGCGGCATGCGCATTTTCGCCGCCGAGCTCACCGGGACCGACGCCGGAGCCGGCCACGACGCCGACTGGGTGGGCACCGACCCGCAGACCGCGTACGCCACCGCCGCGACCCTCGACCGCGCCGCCTGGAATCGGCCCGCCGCCCTCGCCTCGACCGTACGTCTGGGCTTCGGCACCGTCCCCGGCCCCATGGCCGCTTTGATCCATCTCACCGAGGTCGTCGTCCACGGCGTCGACCTCGCGGTCGTGACCGACCAGGAGCACGCCGTCGACCACCGGCTCTGCGACGACCTGCTCGCCGTCATGCGCGGCATGGACTTCGACGCCTTCCGCCGCCCTGGCATGTTCGGCCCCGAAGCCCTCCCATCGATCGGCAGCCCCGCCCACCGACGGCTCCTCGCCTTCGCCGGCCGCGAGCTCCAGCCCAGTTGACGAGGCAGGAGCTCCGCGGAACGGATGCAGCACACATGGGGAACGAAAGCCCCGTGAACTGGTGAGAACTGGAAAGCTGTGCGGACTCGAAGAGATGGTGGGCGATGGAGCAGCGGATCGGGACCGCTGTGCCGTAGGGCGTCGTCACCCGCGTGTACTCAGCGTGGGGATAGGACGGCAGAACCTCATCGACAGCCCCAACGCAGTGTCCCGCGCCGCCGGGTGACCCTGCTGAGCGATGTCCAGGAGCAGAGGGGTCGCGACCGCGGCGGCCGGAAACACCGAGGCGCGGTGCCCATGGACGATTCCGCCGCCGCCGAGCAGTGAGCCGGCCTCCGCCGCCTCGATCAGGTTCGCCGCATCGGCCAGGGCGCGCAGACCGCGGGCGGCACGAGCCGGTTCATAGCGGTCGGGACGGCCCGGTATGGCGCCCCAGCCCATTGCGTCGATCGCATCCAACACGACCGCACTCTCGCACCTGTCTGCAACCCGCGGTCCCGGGGCCCGACGATGCCTTGTGAATCCTTCCGTCAGGAGTTCTCAGCGCACAAGATCCGACGGCGTCGAGGATCGACTGCACGGCGTTTCGCCGACGTCTGTCCTCACCAACCAGGCCCGTTCTCAGTCCAGACGCTCGAAGATCGCGTCCCAGAACGGGGAGTCGTCCACATACAGGTCCTGGCCGATCATGCGCTCACGCAGATCGGTGATGGCGGCCGCGCGTACGGCGTCGTCAGGCGATTCCAGGGCATCGCCCGACTCGGCGATGAGCCCGAGGAGCACGGCCAGCCGGGGGAGGGAATCGGCAGCCGTTCCCTTCCACCCGGCCCCGTGGTCCCATCCGTTGGGGTCGTACTGGGTAATGCCACCGTCCGCCGCGCCGAGCATCAGGTGCTGGTCGTAACAGGTGGCTACGGAGAAGCAGAAGTTCTTGGGCGGGGAGTCGTCGTCGGGGTAGCGCTCCCCGTAGATCTCGTCGGCATCGAACGGGTCCAGCGCGTTCTCGTCCCGCAAATGCCTTGTGTCGATCTCCACCACGTCGAGATGGACGGCGGGAAAGCCAACCGTCAGCAGGAACTCCCTCGACCCGGCATGCGTCAGCTCGGCCGGGAGACCGGCTTCGTTCGGTCGCCAGAGCGAGCCTTCGCCCAGCCGTTCCTCCAGCCACCCCGCGTCCGGTATCAGCGGAGTGTCGTTGCTCTTCACTGCGTGGCCCCCCATGAGTTCCGCGTCCTTCGGTCATTTGCCGGCCCCAGTCAATCGCATGGCCGGTCCGCGGCGGGCGCGAGGGTGTGTCCTCGCCCGTATCGTGCGGACGACCTAAACGCTCCTGCGCACCGGGAAGTTCGGCAGTGGGGTGCTCTTCACACAGGCCCGGGCGAAAGGGGCGGCCCGTGCACAGCATTTGACGACCACTCCGTGGTGGTCAAGTACATCCGGTCCGACGACGGTGGCGCGCAGCACAAGGACTGGAACCACTACGGCGCCATGCACAAGCTGGACCTCAACATGAACCTCCCGGAGTCCGGGTGGATCGAGTACGAGGTCATCTTGGGTGAATACGACAGCAACAAGGACGGGAACGGGATCGTCATGCTCGAGACATGCTCGGGCTGGTCGGTTGAGGACACCAGCTGACCCGTCCGCCCGCAGCAACTGTGGCAGACGCTGACTGTCGGTCCCCGCGACCGGCAGCCAGCCGCTCGTCCCGGCTGCGCCGGCCACCGTCGCGTCGGAAGGCCGGCCCCGGTGACGTCGCCATTCAGGCGCTGGAGTTGACCGTCAACCAGCTGCGACGGTTGGCGCGGTGGGAAGGCGGTCGCCGGACTCGCCGATGAAGCGCGCGCCCGGATTCTCGCCGAAAGTGGATCTCGGACGTGAATGATCACGCGCCGTGGGACCTGGTGATCTGACGAATGGCCAGTGAGCACGTCTGGAGCCGCTACTGCCGCACGGCGTCAAGCCGGGCCATCCGGCGGTGTGGACGCGGCGGCAGCTGACAGACGGCACACGGCGGGGCCCCGGACCGGTGCCCCATAACGGGATGTGCCGGAACGGTACGGTCCGTGCGATCGGGTCCACGACCTGTTCCGGCGGTGACAGCGGGACGGCACCGGGCCCGGATCGTCACACAGCTCCAAGCCGCGCCGCCCCGATGAACGCACGCCGTTCCAGGTCCGTGGCTTCCGTCTGCCCTCGTAGGCTCCCACGGAACGAGACGGGCCCCCGGGCCCCGGGGTTCCAGGAGCCATGTGAGGAGCGGTTGCCGGGGGCGAAGGACAACGTACGTGCCCGGGCCGTGGCGCTCCTCGCCCTCGATGACCTCGCTGGCGAGCACGAAGTAGTGGCCGCCGTCTTCCCGGCGGTGGAGGTGGTCTCCGACGTGCCGGGGTGTCCGAGCGGATGCTGACCCGGCGGTTCGTGCGGCAGCTCGGGGTCGGTCCGGGGCAGTGGGTGCTCGCGCGACGGATCGAGGCAGCTCGAATGCTGCGGGAGAAGAGCGACCAGCCGGTGGAGACGGTGGCCGCGCGGGTCGGACTGTCGTCGGCGGTGAATCTGCGACGGCACTTCCGGGCTGTGGGCCGCTGCCGTCGGCAGCCCACTACGACCAACTCTGCGCGGCCATCGTCGACCGGCTGACCTGCGACGGCGCCATCATCCAGACCAGCACCGAGTCCTACCGCCTCGCCCACACCAAGGCCCAGACCGGACAAGCCCAGACCGGACAAGCCCAGACCGGACAAGCCCAGACCGGACAAGCCCAGACCGGACAAGCCCAGAACGGACAGGCCCAGAACGGACAGGCCCAGCCCAGCTGACCGGGCGCCACACAGGAGGGGCCGCTGGGCGGTCGATCGGTAAATGAGTAGCGTGTTGTCACGGGTGTCGGGACACTGCCTCGACGACCCGTACGACACAGCCTCAACTGCTGCGGCCTCGTGCCCTGAGGCCCGGAGATCTCGTCGCCATCGCAGCACTGTCCGGTCCGCTCGATGCCGCTTACGAGCCCGACCTCGAGCAGGCGGTCATCGTGCTCGAGCGGATGGGTTTCCGCGTGCGTCGGGGGCGGGCACCGCTCCTCGAAGCAGGGCGGCACCGTTGGTGGAGTGCGGCTCGGCCGGCGAAGATCGCCGAGGAGTTCAATGGACTACTGCGTGATCCTGAGGTGCGCGCGATCATCGCGCATGACGGCGGCCAGACGGCGCTCGGTTACCTCGACCTGATCGACATCGAGGCGATCACTGCCGACCCCAAGCCGATCGTCGGCTACAGCGACATCTCGCTGCTGCATCTGGTGCTCTATGCGCGCACGGGTCTGGTCGGCTTCCATGCCGACTTGGCCACGCCTGGACTCGGCGGGCGCTGGCAGGCTGCGCCCGCAGCGCGCCAAGCGGTGCTTGAGAAGCTCTACTCGACGCTGCTGACCGGCGACGAGGCGATCGGCGCGCTGCAGGCCACCCCGTCGTGGGAGTGCTGGCGTGCCGGTCGCACCGAAGGCCGACTGATCGGCGGGCTGCTCAACCGCGTCGTGCTGGCGCAGGCGACGCCCTACGCGCTGCCGCTCGAACGGTTCGACGGCGCAGTGCTGTTCCGGGAGGAGATGGGCGGCCAAGCAGCGCACGTGTGGAGCTATATACAGGTACTCCGGCACTGCGGCATCCTCGATCGGATCTCCGGCATGGTCGTGGGCGTCCCGCACGCGATCGACGGGCTCGGGGCGGACGCGTCCCCGACTCTCCGCGAGATAGTTCTCGACGTCCTCGGCGACCGTGACATCCCGGTCCTGGGTAACGTCGAGTTCGGGCATGCCGGCCCGAATCTGCCGATGCCGGTCGGCAG
>NZ_JBHWUU010000012.1:75619-128240 GCF_042737375.1 Streptomyces sp. NPDC060000 | reverse complement strand
CCCGACGCCATCCTGGCGTCGGGCCCTACCCGTCGTGTTGCGGCGTCCGCCAGCGCGGAGACGTCACCGTGCCCCTTGGGCCGGGTGAGACGTACCCAATCGCCTGCCCCCAAGCGTCGCCGGGGCCCACGCCTACGCCCTCGCGAACGACTACGGCATGCGGTGCCGCACATCCATACGGCGGAAACAATTCGGGCATGCATTTTCGGACCGCGTCGACATACCGATCATTGATGCGCCCCGGGTGCCGGTCAATGAATTTCGGGCACACCGATCGCGCGTTCGGGCAGGGTCGTCCAGGAGTCGCGAAATGGTTTCCGAGGCAGCGAAGATCAGGCGGATCGAGTTCAATTCTCCCTGCCGGTGACAGGACGTTCTCCATGCCCGATGAACTGCTCGACGAGGATGGTGCCGGGCACCACCTGTCGTTCTCCGTGCACTTCCACGGCGACCTCGACGCCGCTGCCCTGAACCCGACGCCGTCGCCGTCGTCCATGCGGACCGGCGGCTCACCTACGCCCAGCTGGACGCCGCGAGCAGGTTGTCCGTCGGTCGTCTCCGCGCGGCAGGGGCGGAATCGGCCACTACCGTCATTCCCTGCTGAGTTCCCAGAACCGGAACACCGTGGACGCGTCCAGGCAGTGGTCGACGCCGTGGACGCCGTCGCGGACGACCGCGTACTGCTTGGCCTGCCACACCGGCAGGACGGGGACCTGCCGGGCCACGATGTCCTGGATCTCGCCGAACGCCTCGCCGGCGTCCGTGCGGGAGCTTTCGGCGGCGGTGAGGGGGATCAGCCTGTCGGTGACGGCGCGGTTCGCGTAGTGGTTGCCCAGCACGTTGCCTTCGCCGAAGAACGGTGCCGTGAAGTTGTCGGCGTCGGGGTAGTCCGGCACCCACCCCTTGACGTAGACGCCGTATTTGCCGTCGGCGATGTCCTGCTCGTACTGGTCGAAGGGCACGGATTTCACCTTGGCGTCGAACAGCCCGCTGCCGTTGAGCTGTTCGGCGATCGCCTCCAGTTCCTGGTCGGTGGCCGGACCGTAGCGGACCGGGGTGGACCGGAGGGTAAGCCGCACCTTGTCGGTGATCCCGTCGGCGCGCAGCTCGGCGGCGGCCTTGGCCCTGGACGGGCGGCCGCCGTAGGTGTCGAAGAAGGCGGTGGTGTGGCCGTCGATGCCGGCCGGGACGATCGAGTACAGCGGGACCGCCGTGTCGCGGTAGATCTCCGTGACGAGGGCGTCGCGGTCGAGCAGGTAGGCGATGGCCCTGCGTACGGCCAGGTTGCCGGCCACCGGGTCGCGCATGTTGAAGACGAGATGCTGGACCTCGGCGCTGCTGCCCTCGACGATCTCGACGTCCTTGCGGTCGGCCCGCAGGTCGATGTCGGAGATGTCCTGGGCGCTCAGGCCGCGGTAGGCGACGTCCACCTCGTCGTCGAGCAGGGCCCGCTGCAGGGCGACCCGGTTGCCGCGGAAGAACCTCAGCGTGACGCCGGAGTTCTTCACCCTGGCGTTGCCCTTGTACCGCTCGTTGACCGAGAAGACCGCCTCGCCGTTGCTGAAGCGGTCCAGCTTGTAGGGACCGGAACCGACCGCCCCGCCGTCCTTGCGCAGGTTCCTCCTGTCGTACTCCTGGTGGTCCACGATGGAGCCGGCGGCGGACGCTATCTTGCTGGGGAAGGTCGCGTCGGGGACCTTCAGTTGGAAGATGACGGTCCTGTCGTCCGGCGTCTCGATCCGGTCGAGCGTACTGAACATGACCGCCGGACCGGCCGTGTCGCCGATCTGCAGGGTGCGGTTGAAGGAGAACCTGACGTCCTCCGCGGTGAGCGGGTCGCCGTTGCTGAACTCCAGACCCTCCTTGAGGACACACTTGTAGACCCGGGCGTGCTCGTCCGTGAAGGAACAGGCTTCGGCGGCGTCCGGCTCCGGGTCCGTGCGCCCGCTGGGGAAACCGAGCAGCGACTGGAAGACGTTGTTGAACAACATCCAGGAGCCCGGGTCGTAGCCGGAGGCGGGGTCCGTGGACAGTACGTCGTCGGACATTCCGACCACCACACGAGGGCTCTCGCCGAGGCCGGCACACCCTGTCAGCAGAGCGAAGGCCAGCGCCGCGGGGACGAGCCGGGCCGACCAGTGATGGAGCATGTTCACCGCATGTGCCTCGTTTTTGATTCTCGCTGGTCCATGGACTCTCGTGTTTTCGTGCTCTTTCGTGCTCTTCGTGCTTTTCACGCAGGGGTCGGTCCGGCGCCGCATGGAAAAGTCCCCGAACCGAAAAGGGATTCCGGGCGATCAGGGACTGTGGCGGATTACCGGGGACACCGAAGACAAGGGGGCTCGATCACCACGAAGGCATGTCGAAAGCGCCCGAGAAAGCCGATCGAGAGCACTCTACGTCCGGGAGGTCATGGGAATTCGTGTCCGTGGACGCGCTGTCCGAAGGGACAGCAGAACTGCACTTACCACCACTTGCGGGTACGGGGGCAACCGATCGCGGGTACGGAGGTCACACCCACCGCACCGGGAGCTGCCATGGCCCGTGCACGAGCATGCCGTGACGCCAGGTCACGTCCGCCGCCCCGCGCGGGGCGGCGGACGTCGAATCGGTCGGGGTCGGGGAAGCGCACCGGGTCGCGGTCGGCACCGGCGACGACGACCAGAACCAGCTCGCCGCCCCCGGGGATCACCGTGCCGCCGATGTCGACGGGCTCGGTGATGAACCACCCGCGACCGCGTTGCCACTGAACCTCGCCTTTGCGTCATGCCATGACTCCGACGAGCTGCTCTTCGGAGACCGGAAGCATGCGCTTGGCGTACTGTGCAGACGCCTTCGGCTCGGACAGCAGGGACCGGGTGGTGCGGCCGGTGACCTTCTGCCGGTCCGTCCGGTATGTGCCCAGCTGCAGTTTCGCGCTCCACTCCAGGCGGCTGTAAACCTCGAAGTCCACCTCCTGGGGCCGACGCCGGGAAGCGGAGTCCTGCCGGTTCGCCCGCCCCGGGAAGGGCGGACGGCACGGGAGGAGGGGGAATCCGTCCCGCCCTCGCGGGAGGCGGGCGGGACGGACGATCAGGCGGGGCGGCCCCGGGGTGACGGAGTCACATGGCGGCCCCGGGGTGACGGAGTCACATGGCGGTTCCGGTCGACCACAGCACCGCCCCGCCCGAACGGATCATGACGTTCCCGTCGGCCCCGAGGACCAGTTGGGCGCCGTTGTGGCCGTCCGTCCTGGAGGACCAGGCGGTCGCACCGTTCTGGGTGTACACCGCGAAGTTGCCGTCGGCCTGGAAGACCGCCTTGGCACCCTGGCCGACGGTTCCCGACCACCACAGCGGGGTGCCCTTCTTGTCGTACAGCACCAGATTGCCGTCGCCCTGAAAGACCAGCGTGATCCGGTTGGTGGTCCAGCTCTGCCCGGGTTCGAGCACGCCGGTGCCGTTCACCACGGTCGTCGTCCAGTGCTGCTGCGGCTGCTGACCGCGCGGAGTGCTGCTGGGCACCGGCGTCCTGCTCGGGGCTGGGGTGTGGCTCTGCGACATCGGTTCCACGGCCCGCACCTCACCCGTGGGCGAGGCCACCGCCACCTCGCCGATGCGATGGTGATCGGCACCGTCGCTCTTGGTCGTGCCGGACGTTCCCGGCCGCGGAGACACGGTGCTGCCGCTGTCCGGGTACTGGCCTTCGGACGCGTAGTCCTCGCCGGTGTCCCCCGCCCCCGCGTTGGACCTCTGCTGCGGCGCATCCTGACCGAACACGGTCGGCGTCAACAGGAACAGAGCACTGATCACGCCCGCTCCGGCCAGTACCGGCTTGGCGAGGCTCAGACGGAGTCGGGGACGCCCCTCCTCCGCGCTCTCGGACAGGGTGGAGGCCGCCCGGGCGCCCCGCCCCCGCTGGCGGCGCCTGCCGAGGTCCGCGGAGGCGTCGGGCTCGGAGCCGGCACCCGGCACCCCGGTCGTCGGCGCGGCCGGGCCGGCGGGGGCGGAGACGGTGGCACCCGTGTACGACGGGACAGGTGCGGCAGGAGAGCCGACCGTCGCGGCGACCGGTCCGGTGGGGCCGTGGTTCAGGACGTCCCCGGTGGCGGCGGGCGGGCCGCCGTGGCCTGTCTCACCCAACGGGGCCAGTTGCCAGGGCAGTTCGGTCTCCCACACCGCCTGACCGACGGACGCCCCAGTGGTGCGGTCGGGGCTGCCGGTGCCCGGCTCACGGTTGTTCATCTCCATGCCTTTCCCGGTCGATGGATGGAGTGTTCGATCAACGGCGACCGATGGGGTGTCTCTCCGCCCCCACGCCCGTGCTGCCGCCCGGCATCGGAGGACAGGCTGCGGAGGACGGCTGTACGCCTCGAGGGATGGCGACCACAGCGGGACGCCTCGCTTACCAGACCCTAAGGAAGGCACGGAGTCGGCTACGACAGCGGAGCCGGATCGTGCACGAACACACAACCGACCTACCCTTTCCGCCACCCTGCGGTCAGAGGATGCCCATGCGGATGGCGTAGGCGACGGCGTGGGTCCGGTTGCGCAGCTCCAGCCGCTTGACCACGGCCTGTATGACGCTTTTGATCAGACGCTCGGAGTAACTGAGCTTGCTGGCGATCTCCACCGTGTCCAGCCCCTCGGCCAGGAGCCTGAGCACGTCGATCTCGCGCTGCGCCAGCTCGACCGGCAGCAGCCCGGTGGCCGATTCGCTGTGCTGCATGATGCGCATCCGGTCCAGAAGTAAGCTCATCAGTACCGGAGGCACGACCGATCGCCCTTGGTACGCCTCGTCGGCCGCCGCGACGATCTGACTGAAGCTGGTGAACGGCCGTACCAGGAAGCTCGCCAGACCGTGATTGACCGCGAGCGCCAGTTGCTGCTCCGAGATGTGATCCGCGACCAGCACGATCCGTATGCGTCCACCGGTGCTCTGACTGGCCCGGCTCATCGCGGACAGCGTCTTGCCACCGACCGAGGCGGTGAGCATCACCAGGATGTCGGCGTCGGCCAGTTCTTCGTCCGGCAACAGCTCGATGCGCGCGTCCCTGGCCAGGAAGGCGACCGCGCCGTCACGCGTGAGCGGATCGTCGGTCTGTACGACGACCCGCGGCACCGGACGTGCTTCATCTCTGTTGTCAGGCATGGGGCTCCTAGTCGAGAACACGGCATCGCAACCGATGGCGTAGAGCCCGGCCTGCACCAGCGGGAGCTGTGCCGTTCGACGGTGCGATCAAGGTCCGGGACGGACCCGTGAACTGTGGGGGCGTCCTCAGTTGCTCGAGGCCGATCTTGACAGGCCTCGCGACGACTCCCACGGCTTCGCCGCCCATCAGTGCACTGTGAAACAAGAGCCCTGCCCACGTGTGCAATGTTGCCGTCCGTCGATGCAGCGCATCTCCGCACTCCCCCAAGGGTGTTGGCGCTCGGTCCGACGGCGGACCAGGAGGTCTCCTCCCTGGTGGCACGCGGTGGCGGGTTGGTGCGGATGATGGCGTTCCAGAGCAGCTGCGGCACCGTCGTTGTGGAGCTGGTGGCCCGGGTGCGGGTCAGCCACCCCGGTATCCGGGTGACGGTGACGCAGGCGGAACCGGTCGAGGCACGCCGGATGATCAGGACCGGCGAGGCCGATGCGGGCCTGTTGTGCAACGGGGAGAACGAGGACGACGTGAGCGCCGTCCAGGCCCTGGTGGCGTCCGGCCTCGGCATCAGCCTGGTCAACTGGAGGGCGCTGGTCTCCCCTGTCGCCCCGGCCTGGTGCACCGCCCGCTGCGGCACTGGCCAGGCGCCGCATGTAAGCGCTGCTGTGGCCGGACACGGCGGCCGTCCCCGCGGGGGCGACGGTGCTGAACGAGACCCGCGCGATCGCCACCGGCCTGCGCGGCTCCATCGGCGGCACGGCGGCCTGACGGGCGGCCTCGCCGTCTCAGGTCGACTCGCCTCGCCGTCTCAGGTCGACTCGCCTCCCCCGGCGCGCCCGCGGTCGGGGCGGTACCCGCGCCGGGAGCCGGTGCGGTGCGTTCGGCGCGGGGGCATCGGGGTGGGCGCTGGCGAAAGCGCCTCCGGCGGCCCGGCCGCATCCGAACGGGGCGCCTCCGACGAACCGCCCGCATCCGGCCGCGGAGCGGCGCCGGACGAATCGACGGCTGCCGGTCGCCGTGTTGCCCGGGACGGGCCACCCGCATCCGGCCGTGGTGCGGCCCCGGGCGACCCCGCGGTCTCCGGCCGCCTTGGCCGGAAGGTCAACCACCGCCCGGCGGTGCCGTCGGCGCCCACCGGCACATTGAGGCTCGTTGCCGTGACGTTGTCCGGCGCATACACGACACGGCCGGTCTCGTCCGCGAGAAGCTGCGCCGTGTTCCGGTCCGGCCGTCCCCCGCCGTTCCCGGTGCGGCAGGAAACCAGCACGATCGGGACGTCCGACGGCAGCCACGTCAGGCTGGGGCGGCGGCGCAGGAACCGCCCGAGATTCGTTCCGTCCACCCGCGCGTCGCGGGCCCGGGCGTTCAGGTGCAGATGTACGTGGTTCTCGCTGCCATGGCCCATGAAGAAGTACGGGGTCGTCCCCGGAACGTCTCTCGTCCACGGCAGCGGCCTGCCGGGTTCCGGCAGGGGGACGATCCCGCCAGGCACTTCTTCCGCCGACCGGAAATCGCGCTTGGCGCCCAACCCGGCGGCACCGGCCTGGAAGCTCGTGGCCCACTCCTGCGGCCTGAACGAAGCGCGTCCCAACGGCCTCTGCCGGCCGTCCTGGATGGTGTGGTGGGTGATGTCCGAGTCGAGGATCCGCTGACCGTCGACGGTGGTCAGCCACCCGGGTTTCGCCGGCAGCACGGTGCGACGCTCCTCGGCCGAGGCGGCGCCGAGATCGTCGGGCAGGCTGCGCAGCCACCGGCCCGGGTACTCGCCGTCCGCGCCGGGCAGCACAGCGATCCTGGTGCTTCGTCCGTCGGGCGACAGCGGGAAGTCCAGCACCCCGGTGTGAGACCACACGGTGCGGCCGGTGCGGGCCGCGATCAGGCGAGGCAGCTCCAGCCCGCCCGCACCGCCTTGGGACATCCCCAGGACGACAGGTGCCCCCGCGGGCAGCTGTCGCACCCCCGGGAGTGACGCCAGGTGGTCCGCGAACTCGTCCGGGCGCATCCGTCCGGTTCCGTCGGCGGTACGCACCCGGAGGGACCGGTGCATACCGCCGACCAGGACGAAGTACGGCACCGGCGCGAAGAACGAGGACGTGTACCACGGAGGCTGTTGCGGCTGGAAGGTCCGGTTGCCCTCGGCGTCGGCCGGTCCGGCGGCGTACGTCCTCCAGACCTCGAGCGACGACGACGCCTCCAGGCGCCTGACACCGTCGGGCCGGAAGTCGCGGCCCAGAGCGCCCCTGGTGTGTGTGCGCGACACGATCGGCACGGCGTCCGGCACAGGAACACTTTGTTCGGGCGCCACCTCCGCCGGACGGTCGGCCACGGTCGGCCCAGCGGCGTCCGCACTGGCGAGCCGCTCGTGCGACGCGCCCGGTCTGTCCGGTGTGTCGCCGGAGAGTACGGCGCTCTCATCGGCGAGCGGGCGGCCGTGAACCTGCCCGTACTCCCGCCCTTCCGGAAGCACGGTCACCACGGTCTGTCTGCGCCGGCTCTCGCGGGTCTCGCCGGGGGCGAGCGGTTCCTGGGGCACCGGGTCGAGGTGGACCAGGCCCTGCGAACCGTCCCGCAGGGTGTCGAACTCGGTGACGGCGCCGCTGAGCCGGTCCTGAGCGCCCGCCTGCTCGGATTCTGCCGTCACGGCCGGGGCGGGTTCGTCCTGCGCCACGGGTTCGTCCTGCGCCACGGATTCGCCCCGGGCCGCGGATTCGTCCCGGCCCACGGATTCGCCCCGGGCCGCGGATTCGTCCCGGCCCACGGATTCGCCCCGGGCCACGGATTCGCCCCGGGCCGCGAGTTCGTCCCGGGCCACGGATTCGCCCCGGGCCGCGAGTTCGTCCCGGGCCACGGATTCGCCCCGGGCCGCGAGTTCGTCCCGGGCCGCCGGGGCGGCCTCGTTCAGCCGGGCCAGGTCGCTCGCCGCGGCCAGGGCGTCGTTCTCGGCCCGGTCGGCGGCCACCGGGTTGCCGGGCGGGGCCGTGTCGGCTGCGGGGCCGTACAGCCGGGCCAGCAGCCGCGCCAGCGCCGGGTCGTTGGCCCACACCCATCCGGCGCCGTTGTTGCGCGGCCGACCGGTGTACGGATCGTGGCCGCGGTTGGCGCCCAGGTAGGCGGTGCTCGTCTGGGCGAAGTACTCCTCGGGGCCGGTGGACGCGTAGTTGTCGGCGGGACGGCCGTCGGTACCCAGGCGCGGGCCGTCGGCCCACTCGGTGTCGGGGCCGAGGTCCCGCCGGAACTGGTAGGCGGCGTGCACCAGCTGGCGTTCCGCGTCGTCGAGTCCGAAGAAGTGGACCAGGTGGGCGAGTTCGTGCAGGACGCTGGAGTAGCCGTCCGGGTGGGACGCCAGTCCGTCGATCCCGGTGTCCTCGCCAAGCAGGTTCTCCTCCGCCACCACCACCACGCGGGCGCCGAAGTCGGTCAGGCCTCGTGCCTCGCCCGCCGGGCGGGTCTGCCCGGCGTCGCCGTGGGTCCGCAGGTCCCGCAGGCTCTCGTAGCCGGGCAGGTCGGTCGGCCGGACGCCGCGCGGCACCAGCAGCACCCGCGCCCCGGATTCCCGTACCCGCTCGGCGGTGACCGGGTCGTGCAGCACCCGGGTGAGCTGCCGCAGCAGCTCGTTGCGGGCGGCGACCGGACGTGCGGCGCCCTCGCCGGGCGACGTGACCAGGGCGTCCGCGATGGCCGCGGCGGGCCCGGCCGGCCGCTGGGCGTAGAAGTCCGGGGCGGCGGACGGCCGTCCCTCCGGCCGGTCCTGCGCGACGCCGTCCGGCACCGGCGCGCCGTAGGAGCCCAGCGGGCGGCGCGAGGAGCCGGCCGCCGTGGCGACCGGTCGCAGCTCTGTGGCCAGCCGGTCGGCGGCCAGGGTCATCCGGTCGACCGCCGCCCGGTCCGGAGCGGCCGGGTCGGTCTTCCGGGCGAGGGAGCCCAGCCGGTCGCGCAGGCGGGTCAGGACGTCCAGCGCGGCGGACGCGGCGACCGGCTCGGCCGCCCGGGACAGACCGAGCAGCATGGCGGTGGCCTCGGGCCCGGCCAGCAGATCAGTCTCCGACAGGTGCGCCCACAGCGGTTCGAGGGACCGGGCGTCGCGCCACAGTCCGAGCACTTCCGCTCCGCGCGCGTCCAGGTTGACCGGGTCGAGCAGCGCCGTCGCGTACCGCAATTCCTCGCGGAGCCGGGCGCCCTGCGGGCCGCCGTCCGTCCGGCGGACGCGGACGTCGTCGGCGTATGCCGTCCGCAACAGCTCATGGAGTTCCTGGATGTGGGCGGCCACCTCGTCGTCGCGCACCAGCGGCCCGGCCGGTGCCGGCTCGGCCTTCTGCCGGGACTCGTCGTCCGGGCGGTCGCCGACCGCCGGGTCGCCGACCACGTGGGTGTCCTCATCGGCGTGGCCGGCGGTGTCGGGCGCGTCGGCCGTCGCTCCGAGCAGCGACTGCTCGGCGGGGCTCAGCAGACGGGTCAGGTCCGCACCGAGCGCGAGCTGCGGGAACCGGATCGCCTCCGGACCCAGGTCCAGCAGCTCCCGCGGCGGCCGGATCAGGGTGCCCTCCGCGTCGAGGTCGATCGACGCGGCGATGCCCGTGATCCGCGGCGGATCCAGCAGCAGCCGGCCGCTGCCGTGGTCGAACCACCGGACGTGGCCCCGGACGTTGGCCGCGGACAGCGGACCGCCGAGGGCGCTGTCCGGGCCTTCGGGCACCACGAGCGACCGGGCGCCCGAGCCGGCGGCCAGCAGCACCCGCTCCAGGTCCGCCACCAGCTCGGTGCCCGGCCCGCGCCAGAGCCGGAAGGCCAGACCGGTCCGCTCCCGGTCCGCCTCGGTCAGGGCACCGGGTTCGTCCCTGCCGTCGGGGCCGTCGATGCCGTCGGTGCCGCCCGGCTCGTCCTCCGTCGGCATCCGGTCGACGGCGACGGCGTCAGCCGCGGCGTCGACGGTGGTGCCGTCCGGGCGCCGGGCGAGCGCGGCCTCGATGCGCGCCAGGAGGTCGGCCAGCCGTTCGGGCGGGACGTCCCCGGTGTCGCGGGCCAGCACCCACAGGGCGTCCAGGGCCTGGTCGGCGTCGGCGGCCGCGTCGGGGTGGCCCTGCTGCCCGGTCCGGACCGACGCCTCCACGGCTCGGTCCAGCAGGCCGTGCAGGCGCGGGTCGAGGGTCCGCAGTCGCTCGCCGCGGCGCCCGGTCTCGGCCTGGACGGCGTCGCCGAAGCTCTGCCGGCGCTGCCAGGACGTCCGGTAGATCTCACCCAGTTCCGTCTGGTCGAGTCCCAGCCGGTCCGCGTCCGCGCGTACCGCCGCGGTGAGCAGACCGGCGGTCTCCGCCTGGGCGCCGGTCAGACCGAGCGTCCCGGGGGCGTCCGGGTCGAGCGGGTCGAACGCATGGACCCGGCCGGAGGGGCCGGCCCAGCGGCTGTGGGCCCGTTCGTCCACGCCGCTGATGTCGGCCCGGACCGGCACGTCCAGCTCGTGGGCGAGGTCCCGGACCAGGTAGTCCACCGACAGGGCCATGAACGGGACGATCTGAGGAAGCCGGACCGGTGCCGGGATGAATCCCTCGACAGCCATGAGCAGGTCGCGGACCCGGTTGACCTCCCGCACGACCGCGTGCACCAGGTCCTCCGGATCCTCCCCGAGCGGGAGCTCGGACAGGCGCCCGACCAGCATGCCTTGGTACCGGGAGATGCTCTCGGGCTCCGCGACGTCCGGGTCCACGGCCCGCGCCTCGGCCAGGTCCGCCAGCATGGTGACCACCGCCCAGCGCAGCACGGCCCGGTGAGCCCGCTCGGCCAGCGCCCGGCGGTCCAGGTGCAGCACCACCGCGTCGAGCGGGCCGGCGGCCCCGGACCTGATCCGGCGGGCCACCGACTGGTGCAGGCGGGCCGCGTCGGCCCCGCGCTCGTCCGCCGCCCGCTCGATCAGGGTGGTCAGGTCGAGCGGGCGCGCCGTGTTCAGGGCCGCCCAGTCCGCGTCGTCGTCGCGTGGAGCGGATGGCTGCTCCGTCCGGGCCCGCAGTTCGTCGACCTCCGCCTGGAACAGCTCCGCGTAGACGTCGCCGGTGAAGACCTTGCTGTACAGGACGTCGCGGCGGGTCGCGTCCGGCCACAGCAGGTTCCGGGTGTACCGCTCCGCCTCCAGCCGGTAGCGGCCGCGCAGCCGCACCAGGTAGACCGGACCCTGCTGCTTGATGTGCTGTTCGCGCCGGTAGTTCTCGGTGCCCGCCCCGGCCAGGCCGCTGCCGGTGCTCCGCGAGAACCCGGTGGAGCCCCCGCCGGTGTACGGCTGGTAGGCCTGGCCGTCCGGCGACTGCGCCGGGTCGTGGCTGTGCAGGACACCCGACCCGGAGACGCCCGCGGAGGCGGAGGGACGCCAGCGGTCGTTGCTCGCAGCGGCCGTCGTGCCGCTCTGGTGCTTGGTGTAACGGCCGGTTCCAGTGCCGCTGACCGGGCCGAGAACCTCCAGGTCGAACAGGTCGCCGCTCATGTGGAGCTTGGCCCGCCGGGACGAGTGGCCCGGCACGAACAGCGCGTCGGTCATCAGGTAACGCCGGCCCGCGGACGCCTCGTGAAGGTGGTTGGCCAGGTGGCCGCGGCTCATCAGCTGCCGGATACCGAGGCTGGTGCGGGTCCGCGCGCCGTCCGCCTGGGGGCCGAACAGCCGGGTCATCAGTTCCAGGGCGGCCGACAGTCCGTCGTCCAGCAGGACGCCGGAGACGTAGGCGTCACCGGGCAGTTCGGGCAGCGGTCGCAGGCCGCGCGCGACCGACGGGCCGTGCTGCGGACGGAACTCCGCCAGACCGCGCGGGACCTGCAGGTCGATCAGGCCGGAGACGCTGGCGACGGCGGCGGTGGACCGGGCGGCGTCCAGGCCGCGGTACAACCCGGCCAGCGCGTTGTTCAGCAGCCGGCCCGCCGTGTCGAGGCGGCTGGCCCGGACGGTGAAGGTGAGTCCGTACCGAGCCAGAAGGGTGTCGTCATAGGCGTAGACGGTCTGCTCGGTCGTGCCCGTCTCGGCCTGGGTGACGCCGCGGTGGCGGCCCTCGCCGAATCCGACGCCGCCGCTGCCGGAGGCGTTCGCCTCGCCGCTGCCGAACTTGGCGGCGGTGAACGTCTGGGAGGCGTCGCGGGAGGTGGTGGTGGCGGTGCTCACATAGCCGTGACCGTATTTCTCCAGGCCGGTCCCGGGGCGGAAGTCGTACACGTCGGGGCCGCCGTCGAGCGTAGCCGTCAGTTTGATCTCGACGATGTCGGACAGCAGCCAGCCGATCTGGTTGACCAGGTAGAAGGTGTGGCCGTTGGGGGAGAGCAGGTCCTCCACCATGGCCACCTCGCGGCCTTCGGACAGCAGCCCCTGCAGCATGTTCTCGGCGCCCTGCAGGCGTCCGATCCTGCGCCCGTCACCGGTCCACAGCGCGGGCCGGGAGGACAGCAGCCCCGGCGCGACCCGGTCCACCTGCTCGCGCACGAGGTCGTACGTCGACCGGCCGTCGGGGTAGCTGATCGCGTGCACCGCACTGTGGCCCAGGGTCCGGCCGCCCGGGTCCCGGCGGGTCAGGTACTCGGGGAGCTCGATCTCGGTGAAGCCGCTGCCGGAGTCCTTCAGCTCCTGCCCGAAGCGGTCGTTGAACGCGGTCCGGGTCCGCTCGTCCAACACCGTCAGAGCGCCGTTGTCGTGCAGCCGCGCCAACAGCCCGGCCAGCTCGCGGCGGTTCGCGGTGAGCCCGTCCAGGGTGTCCGCCACCGCCTGGGCGCCGGCCCGAGTCAGCGGCCGGGGGCCCGGCTCGGGCACGTCCCGCGTCCAGCGCGACAGCACACCGGCGACAGTGTTGCCGCTGAGCCTGACCTCTCCGGCGCGCCAGCGGTTCATGACGTCGACGAGCTGTTCGTCGGAAACCGGCAGGACGTCCCTGGCGTACTGCTCCAGCGCCTCGGGCTCGGACAGCAGGTACAGGGCCGTGCGCCCGGTGACCTCCCGCCGGTCCGACCGGTGCGCGTCCGGTACGAGTTTCGCGACCTTGTCCACGTGGCTGGTGACCACGTAGTCCAGCGAGGTGCGGTAGGCGTAGCCGCGGTTGAAATCGAGCTTGATCTGCTCCTCGGCTCCGGTGCGCCCCCCGCTGGACGCGGTGTTCCACTGCCAGCTCCGGGAGGCGTCCGCCCCGCCCTGGACGAAGCCCGCGCCGTCCGGCGTCGACCCGCCCGCGGTGACGTCGGCCTGCGCCCACCGCAGACCGGCGGAGCTGGTGTCAGTGCTGTTGGTCTGGCTCATCCACAACCGGATGACGCCCAGCACGAACATGTCCTTCGTGGCCCCCGCGAACTCGGACGGCCCCATCGTGGCCCGCACGTCGACCGCGCCGAGGGTGTCCCGGAAGAAGCCGGCGCCGAAGAATTGGTCGGTGGTGTAACGGCCGTTCAGGATCTCTTTCAGGTGCGCCCGCACCTGGATGGTGCTGGTGAAGGAGGACAGCTCCTGGTCGGCCTCGCCCTGCGGGCCGACCAGTTCGGCGAGCGCCGAGGCCGCGGCCTCGCGCAGGCCGGTGGCGTCGACGTGGTAGACCACCGCCTGTTCGAGCACCGAGCGCGGAGTCCTGTGCGGCGACGTCGTACCGGGGGGTGCCGGGTTGACGAGCGGCGGCAGGTACGCCACGGCCCGCTGCTCGAGCAGCGAGATGGGTTCCGGGTCGCGTGTCCCAGGCCGTATACGGCCCTGCAGACCACTGTGCCGGAGTTTCAGGGTGACGATGTAGTCGCTGAAGAGGGCGTGCTTGTACACGACCCCCGGGTACTCGAGCAGTTCGGGGCGGTTGTTGAGGAACGAGACGGCATCGGTGCCGCCGACCGAGCGTTGCAGGTCGAACCCGGCCAGGGAGCCCCTGAGCTGCTGGAACAGGGTCTTGAACCGGAAGCCGAGGGCGATCTTCCGGCTGCCGCTGCTGAACTGGCCGGCGGTGTCCATGCCCATCGCGAGATTGACGGTGGCCATCTCGTCGGTCGAGCCCTCGAACCTCGGCGGCAGGCCCGGGGAGGTGACCGCCCTGATCGTCACCTGCACGGCGTCCACGTCGAGGTCGACGCCGAGACCGCCCCGGCGCCTGAACATCGTGAAGGCCAGACCGGACTGGTGCAGCTGGTCGTAGTGCGACTCCAGTCCGCGCCGGGAGACGTACTTGTTCAGCAGCTCGTGGTTCTCCAGCTGACTGTTCAGCTTGTTGGCGTGCGACCACCAGCGGCTCGCGGCGAGCGGCGCCACCTCGTCCTCGGGCAGGAACCCGAGCCGGCGCAGTTCCCGGGCCAGCCCGTCGTACAGCCCGCGCACCGTGTCCTCGTCGACGTCGACGAGGCCCATGCCGATGCCACGGCCCATCGCGACGTGCGGCGGGACGTCCAGGTGCTCGGGGTCCCCCGGGCGGCGCCCGGTGCGGCGGATCAGGCCGGGCGCGTACCGCACGGTCCGCCCGAGCGGCCCCTCGTGGACGGCCGCCGCGGGCTCCGGCACCTCCGTGACGCCGTCGGCCGCGTCGCCGGACCCGGTGCCCGAGCCGGACCTGACGGCTCCGCCTCGTCCGGCCGACGCGGCGAGTTCGGCCGGGTCGGTGACCTCGGTGACCTCCGGCCCGTCGAGGGACACCGGCTCCGCGGAGCGCGTCCCGCCCTCCTCCGGTTTCTCGATCCCCACGTCCGGCAGGCCGGCGGCGGACCGGACACCGTCCGTGGCGCGCGCCGAGGGGGCGGTCTCGGTGACGGACGGGCCTCGCAGCGCCTCCTCGTCGACCGGGAAGCCGTACCGGAAGGCCTCCGGCTCCGGCATCCGGACCAGGGCCTGGCCGGGAACGATCGGCGTCATGACCGGCCCGACGCCGCGCACCGCCACCAGCGCGCTGTGGTTGAACTCCAGCCGGTACCCGGCGGTATGGGCCGTGTAGCGCGGCACCACGACCCACAGCCCGGTACGGCCGGCGCTGACGCCGTCGGAGGTGGACCAGGTCATGGACAGTGAGGCGCTGACGCCCAGTCCCAGCGCGGAGTCCTTGAACGGCACCGGCAGCAGGTCGAGTTCGGCCGACAGCGCGGCGAGCGTCGTGGAGTGGCTGACCGTGTGCGCACCGCCGGTTCCGTCGATGGCGGTCCTGACGTTCTCGATCGGGGCCTTGTCGCTGGTGGCGCCGATCCGGGTGCCGCGCGAGGACCGCACCGTGTGCACCTCGATCGTCGCGACCGGACTGCCGTACCGGTCGTGCAGGGCGAACGCGTAGCCACGCTTGTCGCCGATGGCCTCGTCCAGGTGGGAGTCGAGGTTCCACAGCTTCTGCAGCAGTTCGTCATGGGTCGGGCCGCCGACGGGGAGTTTCAGTCCCTGTCGGTGCGCGGCGGCGACGATCCCGTCGAACAGCGCGGGCAGGCCGGTGAGGCCGGACGCGTAGTGCACCGCGGGCAGCCGGGTCTCCAGTCCGCCGGTACCGACCGCGGTGATCTGCCGCGGCGCCTGTTGCAGGTAGTGCTCTGGCACGTAGAGCAGCAGCCGCCGGTCGCCCTCGGTCTCCACCGTGACGGGTTGGATGCCGTGCCAGCCGTGCCGCGCGTCGGTACGGATCCGCACCGACCAGTGGGGCCGGTAGGCGACCATCGTGGAGTCGGCCTTGGCGGCCTCGACGTGGCCGCCCTCGGCGTCACCGACCCAGCTGGTGGACCGGCCGGACGCGTTGGCCACCCCGGAGATCCCCATGCCGACCCGGGCGACCTGGAGCACGCCGGGGCTCACGCCGATGCCGTACGACATCGAGATCGCGCCGCGGGTGGCGCCGGTCGGGCCGGCGTGGGTCCGCACGAACGCGCCGGTCAGATAGGAGGCGTTGATCGCCTCGTTGGCGTGGAACCGCTCGGGGGCGCCGTCCTGTTCGGGAACCAGGCCCAGTGGCCCGGCCGACGAGGACGCGCCCGACCCGGAGCCGGACCGGGGCTCCGCGCCGGACTCCGCGCCGCCGGCCCCGGACTCCGCGCCGGTCCCGGGTTCCTCCTGGATGGTCTCCAGCGACGAGGGGCGGTCGTACGCCGCAGCCGGGAACCGCACCGACCTCGGGTCCTGCGGGTCGAGCGTGATCAGTGCCTCGACGCCGCCCAGCGGCACGAGCAGCCCGCCGCCCGCGAACTCGCCCTCGCCCGGCACCAGATAGCGGTAATTGCTCAGCAGACGCTGCGGCAGCCGGTCCCATACGGCTTCGGGCACGCTCTGCCCGACCTGCTCGGCCATCGCCCGCAGCGTCCGGATCACCTCGGGCAGGTACGGCAGTCCGGCCCGGGGGATGCCGATCGTGCGCGCCGCCGGATGAACCTCGATCGGCTCACCCAGCGGCGATCCCGGCCCGGCCGCCGCGCGTCGAGGCCGAGTGGTGAGTCCCTGTTCCGTGACCGCCGTCCGGACGTCCGGCCGCTCGTCGCCCACGGGTTCCGTGGCCGGGCGGACGTCCAGCGGGTGATCGTAGAGGACAGGGCCGGAATCCGTGACGTCCTCGATGATCCGCAGGTGCCGCGACTCGACGGCCATTCCGTCCGTGGACATCAGGCCACCAGGGCGAACGCCGCTCTGGCCGGGGCGCGACCGGAGGACGAACTCGCCGTCCACGTACTCGTCCGGCAGCCCAAGGTAGTGCAGCATCTCGTGCAACAGGGACAGATCGTCGTGCTCGAGGTCCCAGGCCCTCTGGAACGGCCGCGGGGGCTCGATCTCGTGGCTGTCACCGATCGCGATGTTCTCCGGGTGGCCGGAGCCGTCCACGAACTCCACGCCGACGTGCAGTTGGTCGCCGGAGCGCGGCAACCGGTGGCCGATGTTGACGTACGTGTCGAGCAGCCCCCGCAGCCGGTTCTGGAACCTTGCGAGATCCGTCGGCGACACGCCGGCGGAAGGTGACACCGGCAGCTTGAGTGTGTAGTCCCGGACCCACAGCCCGCCCTCCGCCTGCACGCGGCGCACGTCGGCCCGGATGTACGTCATCTCCGCTTGCGGGACCAGACCACCCATCAGCCTGTTCATCAGCGGGTCGAACCGCTCGGTGTGCAGCTGTGCCACCGGTGCCTCGGCCCGACGGCCGAACCAGCTCTCGCGGGGGATCACAGACGTCGTCGCGGGCCGCAGGTGCACGCGCTCCAGCCGGTTGGGGGGCATGCCTGCACCAAGGCTGCCGGTCTGCTCGGGTGCGCCGGTGCGGTCCGGGTCGGCACTCACGGAGTCCGGTGGCCGCCGCTCCACGCCCTCCGGCACGAACTCCACCACGTCGGCCGGGCCGGGTGTCCACGGGGTGGTGCGCCACTCCCGGAACACCGGCTCGCCGTCCGGGTGCTCGGCGTCGAAGAGCCGGAAGCCGGCGCCCTGTTCCCCGGTGGCGTCGGGCGGGGCGGCCTCGCCCAGCGTGCCGGCGGCGGGGTCCAGGACCATGCCGTGCGCGCTCGCGACGACCGGTGTCTCCAGGGCCTCGGCCAGCGCCGGTGCCAGCCGGTCGGCCCCCGGCATGGCCAGCAGCGGAGCCCGCCCCGGCGCGGCCGCGGCCAGCAGGCCGGCGAGCCCGGCCACCGTGACCCGACGTCCGCCGGCCGTCAGACCACCGGCCGTCAGACCACCGGCGTCCGGCTCGCCGAAGACCAGGACGATGTTTTCCGGCACCAGGTCCGGCAGCCGCTCCAGTGCCGCCCGGTCCAGCCCCGGGGCCGCGTCCACGCCGGGCAGCCACACCGCGAGCGGCCGGTCCCCGTACCGGGCGGTCCGCGACCGCTCCAGGAGTTCCTCGACGGGCAGGTACTCCTTGGCGGCCCCCTGCTCGCCGATGACCGCCGTGTACCCGGCGACCGGCTGGTCGGCCGGGGCCGAGGACGTGAACGGGTTCGGTCGGAGGTGCACGCCCGTGTCCGCCGGGACCGCCGGCCGCTCCCCCGGGGCCGATGGGACCTGCGCGGTCACCGGGTGGGGCGGCGGGCCGGCCTGACGGGGGCGGGCAGCCAGGTACTGGCCGCCACGCTGGTAGAGCGTCACCTCGTACGACGGCTCGTCGGCGTGGGAGAAACGCCGGTACGAACCGTCCTCCGCGACGACGGTGAGGTCGATGGCGAGCGTCCGGGCGGTGAGGGAGGCGGCCAGATCGGCCGTTCCGGCGTCCCATCGGCGGGCGGTTCGCAGGTTGAGCCGGACGAGGCTCTGACGCTGCTCGGAGGTGAGCGCGTCACGGACCGGGACGGGCAGCCTGCCGCCGCCCGCGGTGACAGCGTCATACGTCTCGCCGCTGCCCCGGATGCCGGAACCGAGACTGGTACGCAGTTCCGAGACGTGGAACACCGCCCGCGGATCGAGCGTGGCGTCCGCAGGCAGCAGCGGGCTCCCGGCGACCCGCTCGGCCAGCTGCTCCGGACTTCCCGGGACAACCGGACCGGAGGACGCACCGGCCGCACTCCCCCGGGCGGCCAGGACGGCGGCGTAGAAGCCGTTGCCGTCACCGTCGGGCCGGTGCAGGTCGTACAGGTACGTCGTCCCGTCCGGGTCGGTGGCGCTCAGGGTGCGGTGGTCCGCCGCCGCGTCGAAGCGGCGCAGGCCCCTCTGGTCAGCGGCGGCCTGCCACGGCGGTACGGCGTGTGCGGGGCGTTCGTCGGAGTCGGACGCGACGTCGTCCGACGGCCCGGGCCCGGTCTTCTCGGCCCCCGGGACGTCCTTGCCCGTCCCCTTGCCCTTGCCGTTCGCCTCCTTGGCCGGGGTCGCTCCGGCGACACCTAGCCGCGGCGGCGGGGTGAAGGTCACCTCGTCCGGCTCCGGTGTGGTGCCGAGCCGCGAGCGGCCCCGCTCGGTGACGGCCAGCTGGTGCCAGCGGGTGAGCCGGTCGGTGGCCTCGCGGACCCGGGCGTACTCGTCGGCCAGGGCCTCCGCCCTGGTGCGCAGCGCCCCCAGCTCGGTGCCGAGCCCGTCCAGCCGGGCCTGGGCGGCGTCCCGGGCGGCCCGGGCGGCGGCCACCACGTCCGCGGCCGCCCGGAGTGCTCCGGTCAGCCGGCCCACCGCGGCCTCGCGCTCCTGGCGGCGCTGGTCCGCCCCGCCCTCGTGCGCGGTCCCGGCGTCCGCCGCTGCCTCCTGGCCGAGGAGGTCGACGTCGGCCCGGGCCGCCGCCACGTCCGGCAGGGTGGACGGGTCACGAGCCGTCAGGTCGGACAGCGCCTGCTCGGCCGCCGCCAGGTCGGCCTGCCGCCTGGCCTCGCCGTCACGGCGCAGATCCCAGTACGCCTTGTCGGCGGCGACCCACTCCTTGTCCGCCTTGGTGACCGCGTCCCAGGCCTTGGCCACCTTCGGCGGGAAGCCGGCGTCGCCGATCAGCTCCAGCTGCCGAGCGACGTCCTCGCGTACCCAGGCCAGGACGGTGGTGTCGGTCTCCAGCGCCTGCGGCCCCCGGCTGGGGTTGCCGAAGACACTGCGGGCCGCCCGGCCCACCTTGCTGTCCCTGGCATGGTGGTGGACGGTCGCGACGCTGAGCCAGGTGGTGGGAATGGCGAACAGGAAGGACCGGGTGACGTGCGGCTTGACGTTGACCGAGGCGAGGCGGTCGCCGGAGGCCGTCAGGGCGTCGGAGTCGGCGGAGTGGTCGCCGGTACCGCTGCCCAGCTGGTTGGTGCCGGTTTGCTGGGAGGACAGCACCGGGCCGCCGCCGAGCGTCGCCTCGTGCGCGCCGCCGCGGGACACCGACATGCCGCCGCCCCGGAGGTCCCGCTTGGGTGCCTCGTGCTTCATACCGTCCGCGACGGCCAGCAGTTGGGCCCGGTCGAAGCGGGGCTTGGAGTACAGCGTGAGATCGCCGTCCGCGCCGCCGAGGAAGCCGGTGTCGGTCAGGCCCGGTATCCGGTAGCCGCCGGCGGTCAGGGTGCGGTCGTAGAAGGCGGTGAGCGCGCTGTTGCTCGTGCCGTCCTCCAGGTTCTGCGCGGCGGCGGTGCCGGGGCGGGTCAGGGCGGTGTCCATGGCCCGCGCGAGCCGGTCGTCGTCGAGGCGGCCGGTCCGCGGGAAGGACGCGTCGTACGCGGCCGCGACGGCGAGACTGCCCGCGGCCCGGATGTTGCCCAGGCCGACGATCCGGCGGATCTTGAAGCCGTCCTCGGGCAGCTCGAACGGCTTTTTGGTGCCGTCCGGGTGCGGCACGTCACGCCATCCGTCCGGCCCCATGGAACGCGGCACCGGGACCGGGCGAGGTTCCCCGGGCACGTCCAGCTCGGGCGGGGCCAGCGGGTCACCCTGGGGTCCCGGGTCCTGCTGGTCCACCGGATCCGGGCGCATGAGACTCAGGGGGAAGTGTTCGATCAGCTCGCCGACGTCGCCCTCGGCGACGATCGTGTCCCGCGCGCCGTCGCCGAAGTGCACGGTGATGCGGAGCCGGTGCCCGGTGGCGTGCACGCCGTGCGCCTGGGTGGTGGTGACGGTGGCGATCCTGACGCTGCCGTCCAGGCGGTCCTGGTTGGTCGTCTGCTGGGTGGTGCCGACCTCCGTGTAGGCGGGACCGGCGGAGCGTACGGCGGGGTCGCCGGTGTGCACGCCTTCGCTGACGACGGTCCCGACGCTGACGCCGGACACCCGGCTGCGGGCCTCCCGGACCGTTTCGTTGGCATGCCGGTGCTCCTCCAGTTCCACGCTGTGTCCGAGCCCGCCGAACCCCGTACCGGCGCTGCCGTGCGGCTCCCTGACCGGGATCAGCTCGGCCCGCACCCGGACCCACCGGCTGCCGATCCACAGCTGGACGCTCTCCGAACCCCAGCGGCCGATCCGCGCGGGCAGCGAGGAACCGGCCCCCACCATCTCCTTGCCGAGGGCCCGTACCACCCGGCCCGAGACCAGCCGGTGGATCGCGTCCCGGTCGGCGTCGGCCAGGCCGAGGGCGCTCAGCTTCCGGTCGAACTCACCGAGTACCGGCGCGGTGTTGAGCGAGTTGACGGGGAAGCTGCCGAAGGGGTTGTCGAGCAGCCAGGGCTGCGGCGACCACGACCGCCGGGTGTACAGCGGCACATCGCCCCACCGGTCGGTGAGCAGGCCCAGCTGGTAGGCGGTCTTCTCCGGTACGTGCCCGACCCAGCCGCCCTCGACCAGAACCCGCCGCCCGGCAGCCCCTGCCAGTCGACGCGGCACCCACAGGCGGCCCGTCGCGTTCCAGCCGACGGCGGTGGAAGCGGCGGCGATCTCGTGGTCGACGTCGCCGCTCACCAGGACGTGGCGGCCCATGTCCTTACGGTTGATCTCGGCAAGGGCCGCCCGGGAGACGGTGACCGTCTCCGAGCGGTCGGTCCGGTACGGGCTGACGACCAGGCCGTAGTTGCCGCTGACCCCGGGCCCCTGCTCGTGTGACTGCAGGTAGACCAGTTGGCCGCCGAAGAACAGGGTGCTGGTCCTGGTGTTCTGTCCGGACACCTGGGTGAGGCCACCGATCGTCGTCTCGGTGTCGACCGGCACCGCCCCGGTCAGCGCGGCGAGCGTCCCGGGCCGCACGCTGGTCCGGTGGGCGAGCATCGCCGACCGGTTCGAATACGGTCCCTTGGCCCACAGCCCGGACGCCCGCCAGCCGGTCGGCGTGGAACTCTGGTCGAAGTTCGCCGTCAACTGCGGTCCCTGGAAGACACGTAGGGCCGAGTCGTGCGCCGGGGCGCCCTGCTGGGTCAGATGCCAGGAGCTGCCGGACGCCTCGTCCAGCACCTGCTCGGCGGCGAGCGCGATGCCGGGGTGGGAGACGACGGCGAGTGTCAGCAAGGGGTGCTTCTGGGTCTCGTCCGGATCCTGGCGGGCAGCCCGGTCGAAGACGGCACGTGTGGCCAGTGCCAGATCCCGGGCCTCGCCGGGGGTGGTGGCTACCGGGATGCCGTGCAGTCGGTGGGGGGTGCGGACGGACGCGGTGGCGGGGCTGTGCTCGGCGGGGATGCTGAGCAACACCCGGCCCACCACCGGGCCGCCTCCCGCCGCGGCGCCGGTTCCGGTGACGGCGTGGCCGATCAGTTCGCTCTCGCGCTCCGAGAACACGAACAGTTGGGTGCCCATCAGGTTCAGGGAGAGGACACCGCGCAGCAGGCTGCGGGGCCGCAGATACCCGTCCTGCCGCACGGTCAGGCTGAGCCCGTAGCTGTAGACGTGCGACCCCTTGGTGCCGATCGACATCGCCTCGTGGGTGGCGGCCGGGCCGAAGCCGCTCTCGGACTCCACCCGCCGTCCGTACCGGCCGCCCGCCGATGCGGTGCCCGCACGCATCGGCGCGCCAATGTTGTCCGTGGCCCCGTCCCGCAGTGAGAGCAGGCCCTCGACGCCGCCGTGCAGGCCACGGGTCTCGCGCTCCTGGCCGGCGAGGTTCTCGCTGCCCGGCGCGCTGAACCGCAACCGCAGATCCTGCTGGGTCCCTTCGTACCGCCGCCCGGTCAACTCCGCGTCCACCCACACGTGACGCCAGCCGCGGGTGATGCGGCGAGAGTCCACCAGGCCGATCCGCAGGCCGGTGGTCAGCATCGCCTCCAGCCCCGCCACGCTGTGGTACGACAGCGTGCTCAGTACCTCCAGGGTGTTGGCGAGCACCACCTGGAAATGGCCGGCGTCCCGCCACCGCGGGTCGTCCGGGTTGAGCTCGTCGAGCGGGGCCACCAGGTCCGGATGCGCCTGGCGCACCGCGTCCAGTACCCGGTCCCCGAGGTGCTCCAGCAGCGTGCGGTCCCTGCCGTCGATGCTCCTGACGTAGTCGCCGTCCGCGAAGGTGAACTCCTCGACCCGGCTCATACCGAGAGTCGGCGGGTGATCCTCGGTCAGATACGGCGGGGCGGTGGGCTCGGGACCGCGCGGAGCGGCCACGTCCAGCCCGGCCAGGCGACGCGCCTCGGTACGCGTCATCCGCCCCACGCTCCACGTCCGGAACGTCTTGCTGCGTGACGAAGGGCTCAGGGGCGCTTTCCCGCTGGGGGGCGAGGTGACGGTGATGGTGTGGTCGAAGAGGTAGAGACCGGTGAGGTCGCCCTTGGCCTGGGCCCCGGACTTGAAGGCGCCGGAGCCGCCGGTCGTGACCGAGCGGCTGCGCGTGGAACCGTAGCGGAAGTTGAGCCCCAGCAGCAGCCGTAGGTCGAACGCCCCGTCCTCCAGCCCGAAGAGCTGGAACGAGGGACCGATCGCGGCACCGATCTCGTAGCCCGAACCCACTCCGGACACCCGCTCGTTCCGGACGGTCGACTGCGTGATGTCGCGGAGTTCGGCCGCCTTCGTCCCGTCGATGAGCACGGCTTCGCCGGACTCCACCCGTACGGAGAACACGCCGAGCGGCTTCGTCCCCGCGTCGTCGCCGTAGAGCGGCGGGGTGGTGACCCGGCCCGCCGTCAGCAGCCGGGCCATGCGGTGGAAGCCGTCGGTGGAGAAGAAGTCGGCCAGCTGAGTGCCGGCCACACTGTCCGGCGTGACGCCGAGCTGCTGGAGCGCCCAGTCCCGGATGTGCGCGACCGGACCGAATCCCTCGGTGTTCACGAACCGGTGGTGCGACCCCGGGCCGAGCCGGAGCCGCTCCGGCAGACCGTCGCGGGTGCCGGGCCGCTGCTCGCGGGTGACGCTGTCCGGGAGCCGTACGTACAGCCCGTCCCGTACGGCGAAGCCGAAGGCAACGGGCTGCCGTGAGACGTCCCCCTCGGGGATGGCCCGGCCCGACCGGTCGACGGGGCGGCTCGCCTGGTCGGTGACCGTGAACTCGTACCAGACGTCGTCGAGATGGGCGTGCGAGCCGTCCGTGGTGCGGGTCTCGGTCTGGCTCGTCATCTGGTTCGGCGCCACGTAGCGGACCCGCTTGTTCCACGAGGGTCGCGCGAAGACCCTGCCCCACGGGGAGAACGCGGCCTTGGCCGGGCCCAGCGGCACGGTGAGACCCAGCGCGAGGCTGGTGCTGTTGACGGCGGTCCGGCCGGTGAGCACGGTGGTCCGCTGCATGCTGTCGATCTTCACCGGGTTGGCGTACCCGAAGGCGTACCGCGTCCACTGCCCGTACGGGCGGGCGGTGACCTTCAGCACCCGGGGCTTGCCGTCCCCGGTGGTGTAGAAGAACTCCTGCCCGTCGCCGAAGAAGCTCTGCGGGGCCTGTACGAGCCGGCTCCCGACATCGGCCAGCAGACGGGGTTCCCGCGAGGGGCCGCGCCGGTCCACTGCGGGCCGGACCGCGGCGTGCTGCCCGAGACGGTTGCCGATCTCGGCCACCACCTGGTCGACGCCGCGCAGGGTCCGGTCACTCTGCCCGAACGTGTAGGAGCGACGCAGCACGTCCTCGGGCAGATTCGTCAACAGCGAGCCGACACCGCCCATGTAGACGGGCAGCCCCGACTTGTCGGTGAACCGTACGGGCCCGCTGGTCACCGCCGCGGGCGGCAGGTCGCGGTCGAGCCGGGCCGGCCGCCGCTGGTCCAGGTCGTGCGCGACCCAGGCCGGACGGCCCTCGGGCACGGCCTCCAGAGCGGTGCCTCCGGGGCGGTGGGGCGGGGCCTGGGCCGGGACCGGCTTCGGAGTTTCGGCGGGAGGCCGGGAGAGGGGCCGGGTCCGCGGCTGCTGGGCGCCGCCCAGAGCCTCCTCCTCGGCCCGGGACTCCTGCTGCTCCTGCTCGGGGCCGGTCGCCCGGCCCTTGCCCTTCTCCACGGCGGCCCGCTGCCGCGCGCCCTCCAACCGGCGCACTGCGTCGGTCCCCGGACTCGCCGCGAGCTGGTTCTCCCGCTCGGGCTGGGCCGGGGACTCGAGCTGGGCCTGGGCCTGGGCCTGGGCCTGGGCCTGGGCCTGGGCCTGGGTCTCGGTCTCGGTCTCGGTCTCGGTCTCGGTCTCGGGCAGAACGTTGTAGTGACGCTCCGGGTCCGAGTTCCAGTAGCTCTCGTGGGAACTGTCCTCGCCGGCGTCTCCCCGGGGAGCGAAGTCCGGGTCGCCCAGGTCCTCCTCTTCGTCGAAGGCCGCCTCCCCGACGGGGACCCTGGGCATGTGCATGGTGAGCGTCGCGCGCCGCAGCAGGTCGGCCGGATCCTGCCCGGTGGCCAGGTCGGCCGCCGGCAGGTCCCGGCCACGGGAGAGCGCGAGCACCACGACGGCGTCCGCGCGGATCTGCTCCTCCTGCCCCCGCTGGCGGTCCGCGAGATGACGGGCCAGGGAGTCCCGGAACAACTCGACGACGTTCTCGGCCCGCTGCCGGCCGGTGTCGAGACCCTGGACGTCCGGACCGTGGCCCCCCGCGTAGCCGGTGACGGTGACCACCGGCTTCAGCAGCGGGGTCCCGAGGCCCGACAGCACCGCCTGCGCGGTCCTGTCGGCCACGCCGTCGACGATCGGGACCTGGTCGGCCGGCACGTCGCTGGAGTCGCCGGTGAACCGCACACTGGTGACCGAGTTCGGCCGTGGCCGGAACGTGCGGAACTCACCAGGCCGGTCGTCGGCAGCGTCCACCGAGACGCGCGCGATCGCCTCCCCGGAAGGGCGCAGGACCGCCGCCGAACCGGTCGGCGCGTAGACCGTGACGCCGAGGTGGTCCGCCAACTGCTGGGCGAGGCCGTCGTCGAAGACACCGGCCTCGCAGGCGATCATCACCACGCCGGCGCTGGGGTTGTGGGATCTCAGCTCCCGCAGGCTCGGGCGGCGCCGGAGCATGGCGGCAGCCTCAGCGCCGTACATGAGCTGCCGGCTGCCCCCCGTGTCCTCGGTCACGAGCTGGCCGCCATGGCTGTGCACAGACAGGAAGTAGTGCTGGTCTCCCGCCCAGGGCGTCGGCCGCTCAGCCCTCGTCCACGGGTCCAGCTGCAGATACCGGGAGTCGGTCGACGGATCGTAGGCGGCCCAGTGGCCGGCGCGGTGCTCCCAGTCGGGCTCGTTGTGGTAGGCACGACCGACGACCGAGCCGGAGTCGGAGACGATCCGGTACGAGCGGCGGTCGTCCGCCGGTTCACGGAAGCGGTCCGTCGGACTTCCGCCGAGCAGCCGAGGCCGCGCCCGCAGCTCCTCCTCGGTGGGCGGAGCATGGGTGGCCTTTTGTTCCAGGCCCTCCGTCGCCTCCTCGGCCGCCACCGCCCGCTGCCGCGCGGCCACCACCCGGCGCACGACATCGGACCGGGGGCCCGCGGCGCGGTGCTGCTGCTGCGCGGCCAGCGACTGTTCGGCGCGGTGCAGCTCCCGCCGCGCGTCGGTGAGCTCCTGCCAGGCCTGAGGCTCGTCCTCGGGCCGGGGCTCCTGCTCCTGCTCCTGCTCGGAGCCGGTCGCCCGGCCCTTGCCTTTCTCCACGGCGGCCCGCTGACTCGCGGCGGAGGAGACCGAGCCGACCGAGGAGCCGGAGGATGCGAGGTCCTCGTCACCGACCGGTGCCTGACCGAGCACCGCGTCCAGTTGCTCCGCGGGTACGTAGAAGACGGCCGCCTGGCCGGTGACGGTCACCTCGACGGCCCGCGGCGTACCCCCCGAGGCCCGTTGCGTGCCGCCGTCCGGCCAGTAGGCGATGCGCCAGGCGATCGAGCCGGCCTCGACCCGGGAGAAGCGCCGGTTGCCCTGCTGGACCGCGTCGTCGCCGGTCTGCCCGACCGGACCGCCCTGCCGTACGACGTCCAGGCCCCTGGGGGCGGTGGCCCCGCTCAGCGAGCCACCGATCCGGAGGTCCGGACCGACGGGGCGGGTGATCAGAACGGAGCGCTGGAAGTCCTTGACGATCGTGTCGGGCAGTGTGCTGGTGCCATCGGGGTACGGCGCGGACTCCCGCAGACCGCGGATGTCCGCGCGGATCTCCAGTCGGCCGACGAGGTCGCGGCCCGTGCCCGGCAGCGTCACCGGTTCGCTGATGGTGCCCTGGGCCGCCAGGTGCAGGAACCACCGGCTCATGTAGGGCGGGCTGAAGATGGCCGCGATCTTGGAGCGCAGCACGAACAGGCCGCCCTGCCAGGAGTTCGACGCGATCGAGGCGCCGGTGCTCCACTTCCCCTCGGTGAACAGGGACTCGGTCGCCCCCCGCAGCCCCCTCAGGTCACCGACGGTGCCCAGGTACGCCTCGCGCAGCATGGCCGGGGTCAGTTGCGGTCCCTGCCGTGCGAACTCCGGCGGCGCGGGGTCGACGTGGGTCGGCGGACGGGGCACCGGCGCCGCGTCGGGCTGGGCAAGCTCCTGCGCGTGGCCGAGGCGGAGCGCGCCGGGGAACAGCCGCGAGGGGAGCAGGTGCTCGTCGTGCCGCCCGACCATGGGCAGCAGCATGCCGACCCCCGGCGCGGACGCGGTCAGCCCCCGGTGCACGTCCAGCGTGGCAGTGATCTCTACATCGAAGACCGTGGTGAAGGGGCGGGTGACTTGCGCGATGCCGGCGCTCTGCTGGAAACCGGTCCTCGCCTGCCGGGTACGCGAGGAGGCGCGGGAGAAGGCCGGCCCGAAGTCGACCTCACTGGAGTGTCCGCCGTCGGACCCGGACAGATCGTGGGCCTCGGCGAAGGCGGCGTTCTGAGCGTGGCTGCGCTCGCTCGACTCGACGCGGGACTGCCCGTAGGTGCGCCGGCTCTTGACTTCGAGCATGTGCTCGCCGGCCTCCCGGCCACCCGGCCGGGGGTTGAGGAGCCTGGCGGTGAGGGTGACGACGGCCATGTCGGTGCTCAGCTCGTTGCGGTTGGGCACCAGGATCGGAAGGCCGGCCAGCATGGTCTCCAGCAGCGCGCTGGTGCCCTGGTTGGCGGCCACCTTCCACAGTTCCGCCTCCACCGCGTCGGCGTGCTCCCGGGGGAGCGCCTCTCGGACGGCGGGCAGCAGGTCCCTTACGTACGGGCGCAGGTCGGGGACGGTGAGCAGCACCGAGTAGTCGAAGCCATCACCGCGCAGCACGTTGGCCGGGGCCAGCGCTTGGTCGACCCGGGCCCGGTCCGCCTGGTCGGCGGCGGGCGCCATGGCCGTCCCGGTCGGGGACGCGACGAGGCCACGTTGCCGGGCGGACTCCAGCGGCATCAGCGCCAGTCCCGGTGCCGGCACCGAGGCGCCGGTGATCTCCCGCTCCGCGAACCGCCGGGAGCTGAGGCCACCGAGCAAGCCCGTCCGCGACTCCGCCCACCGGCGCACCGTGACGACGAACTCGGTCGGGGCCTCGGCCCACACTCCGCCCATCGTGACGTGCACCCGGTGGCTCTCCCCCTCGGCCACCCGTTCCCCGGTGACCGGGGCACTGCGCCCATAGGCGTAGTTCCGCCCGGCCTGCTGGGTGCTGTCCGTCGCCGCCGACCCGTCGCCGGGGGTCTCCGCGTCGTCGGGCACCGGGCCGGTGCTGTGGCCCACTCCGGCGCCGACCGCTGCGCTCAGCGCCCCGCGATCGTCGGTCTCGCCGTGCCGGATCAGCGCGGTGCCCAGCGTGTGCTCGTACTGGTAGGAGTGGTCGCTCGCCCCGAGCGCGGTCAGCCTGGTGACCGTGGCCCGGACCGCCACTTCCACCACCTGCGGCATGCCGAAGGTGGTGTTCGCGATCCGCCGGGTCCACAGCGGATACGCGTCCGACGTGAAGTCCCGTATCCGGGGCCCCAGTCCGGCCACGGCCATGCGCAGAGATGTCTGGTCCTGCGGGTCCAGGGAGGGCACGCCGGCCTCTCGCAGGCGTGCCTCGATCTCGGGCAGCAGGTGGTCGGTGCGCACCATGTGCAGCGTGTTCCGCGGAAGGCGTTCGGCCTCTCCGGGGGTCCAGGACAGCTGCGGCGCGGGCTCGGCGGTCCTCGGCACCCGCCGCGGCGCGCCGCTCTCGTCGAGCGCGGACGCGAAGTCCAGGGTGTGCCGGAGGCCGCCGGCGCCGTCGTCCTCAAGCATCAGGTCTTCCGAGGTGAGCAGACGGATCGACATCCGCTCGGCCTCGGCCGGCGGAAGCTCCCGGTCCGCGCCGTTCAGCCGGGGCCCTGAGCCGGAACCGCCGACCGGCTCGACGCCGATGTGGAGGGTCACCTTGCCGCTGAACTCGCTGATCCACAGCGATCCGCCGCCGGTGGCGCCGCCCGCGAGGAAGCCGCCGGCCTCGTTGACGGACCGGCTCCGGCTCACCTGCGGGGTGAGCCGGCCGCCTATGCTCTGCGCGGGGAAATCCGTGTCCGGCACCATCTGGTCGAACGAGATCCCGATGCCCGCGGCGGCTGTCCCCCGCCGGTTCACGGTGGACAGCAGGTCGAAGGACGACCCGTGGTGCACGTCCAGCTGCCCTTGGCGCGACCGTTCGTACGCAAAGGCGTCCGGGTCGAGGCTCGCGCGGACGGTCACCCTGATCCGCTCCACGCCGGTCAGGCCCACCCGGGTCAGCACGACGGCGTGGCCGCCGTTCGCCATCACGTGCAGGTGCTGGGCGAGGCTTGCCGGGTTGAGCGCGTTGGCCAGCGCCAGCCGGTTGCTGACGTGCTGCGGCTGGGGCGTCCCGTCCCGCCACCGAAGAGCGTCGCCGACCGCCGGGGCGGTGCCGGGCCGCCACCCGTCGTGCTGTGCGAGGTAGTCGGGGAAGGTGGCCCGGACCAGGACCAGGGCCCGTTGCAGGACCCGCTCGGCGTCCCGCGGGTCCAGCTCGTCCACCCGGCTGGTGGGCGGCAGCCAGTCGCCGAACAACCGCGGGAGCCTCAGCCGGCGTCCGGCCGCGGTGCGCGCCAGGGCGTCCACGTCGGCTGCGGTCCGGCCCGAGGTGTCTGCCGGGAGTTCCTGTGGCCGGTGGCCCAGACGGTCCGCGTCGGCGGTGCGCATGCGCACCCGCGCGCTGAGCCAGGTCTCCGGGCCGGTACGGCCGCCGAGGCCGCGGGTCTCCACCTGGACGTCGAACTCCACGACGGTGGTGGGCTCGTCGGTGTACTTCAGCTTGCGCAGTTCCACACTGCCGGCCTGCTGGCCCGGCCGGGTGTACTGGACGGACCGCCGGTAGGTGAGCGAGGGCACCGGAAACGGCCAGCCGAGGGCGCCCGCGGCGAGCGCGAGAGCACCGGTGACCCCGGTGCTGCCGGCGTCCGACTGGGTGGACGGCGCGCCCACTTCGCCGATGTGAACATCCTCGGCGTCCACCCGGGACAGCTCCTCGAGGTCGTGGACGACCCGGGGGTTGTGGAACGACGCGTGCACCCGCACCGCGTCGGGTCGCCCGGCCGAGTCGAACACCCGCTCCGAGTAGTACCCGCCTGCGGCCGCCTGGTGCAGCCCGGCCATCAGGGTTCGCACCCCGGCGAAGGCGTCCAGTGTCTCGTAGGACGGCGACGCGGGGTCGGCCAGCGACGGGTCCACCGCGGCGAGGACCGCCGCCCGGTAGTCCTCGGCGCCGGTGACCGAGTCGAGCCAGGAGGTTCCCGGGAGGGTCACCGGCTCGCCGACGACAGCCGGCCGCGCCGCCGGGCCCGCCGGGTTCCACCCGGGTAGGCTGTCCGCCGCCGGGCCGTGGCTGTCACCGGCTGCCCCGAGCGCGGCTCGCAGCCCGGCGGTGCCGGCCCCGGTCTCGCCGGACAGGTCCGCCCACAGCCGCGAGGTCGCGTGTCGCAGTCCGGCCGGTCGCGGCAGGTGGCGTACGTCCCGCCGGTGGTAGCTGCCCGTCAGCGCCCGCTCCACGACCCGCCGCGCATGGAGCGCGGGCCTGCCCGGCGTCCGGACCTCCAGGTGCAGGCCCACGTCGAACCCGATGCGCACGGCCCTGGGCGCGGGCGAGGTCGCCTCGATGATGCGGGTGGTGCCGAGCGTCGAGGACGCCCTGGAGCCGGAGCTCTTGGCGAACCCGGCGAGCAGCGAGCTCACCGCGGCGCCGACGTGGGCCAGCGGCGGCACGTGGGCGAGCGCGTGGGCGTACGGCAGTGCGGCGACGCCGGAGAAGCCATGGTCGACCGACCGGTTGGCCGACGTCGTCTCCTGCCAGTCCAGGGCCCGGCGAGTGCGGCCTTGCCGAACGCCCCGCCGCACGGCGGGGTCGCCGTACGCGGCCGGGTCGGCGACCGGCTCACCGCGCGGATCGGTGAGCTGCGTCCAGTCGCCGAAACGGAGTCGCACGGTGACCGCGACCGGGCCGCCCGCCGGGCGGAGCACCACGGTGAGCCGGTCGGCGACCGCCTCCAGCAGCTCGCTGCCGAGGTCGGCGCCGGCGAGGTAGTCGTCCAGGCCGCGCCCGGTTTCCGCCCGCAGTTCCTCGGGAAGCAGCTCGAGCACACCGTCACGGATCGCGGCCGGCAGCCGGACGTCGGCGAACCCGAAGGTCTCCTCCCCCACGCCCTGCCGGTAGTCCTGGGCGACGGCGTACTTCGGAGGGGCGAACACCCGGTCCGCGTCCGCCCGGTCCGCGTCCGCCCGGTCCCGGGCCTCCTCCGGCGTCCGCGCCCCCGCGAGCACGTCGGCCAGGCTGTAGGGCGGGCGCGGGCGCGGCCCCAGCACCTCCCGGTCCAGCCGCGCCGAGTCGCTCCCGGCGTCCGACGGTTCGGGTGTCCCGGTGGCGAAGCCGACCCAGCCGTCCGGCAGTTGGGGGGCAACGTTGATATCCGGGTCGGTGCCGATGACCGTCGACCCACCGAACACCGGCGCGATGACCGGCGCGTCGACCTCCCCGGATGTCCCGACGACCTGCTGTTCGTGGGCGTCCCAGATCCCTGTCCGGTTTTCCGAACGGTCGTAGACCCGTACGACGGCCTGCGCGCCGACGCTGAACACCTCCTCCGGCGGAAGCGACGAGAAGCGCCACAGGGTTTCGCCGGGGTCGCTTTCCACGGCCGGTGCACGGTCGTCAGGATGGACCATGGCGTAGTCCACCGCCGGGGCCACGTCCGCGGGGAGGGGCACATCCGACACCGGTGGCGGGGGCAGGTGCGCGGGGCTCGTCCGCCGGTGCAGATGAGGGGCGAGGACATCGGCGATCTGCTGGAGATGGTCCGGTGTGAGCACGAGCCGGGGCGCGGAGACACCTCCCGTGACGGTACCCATCAGGCTCGACCGGCCCTCGGGCACGGTCTGACCGGCGCGGTCTCTTGGGGTGAGCATGACACGCGGGTCGGACCCGTCGTCACGGACGCCCAGGCCGTGGACGAACTCGTGCACGAAGGCGGCGGGATGCGCTCCGGTGAACCACACTCCCTGGTCCATCGCCGACCCGGCCTCCGGCAGCCCGCGCCGCACGGTGACGACACTGTGCGCGGACCGCGGATCGTCGACGAACTCCACCGAGACCTGAAGCCGGGGACCGGCCGCTACCGGGCCGGTGACCTGATCGGGCTGCGGCTCGGGAAGCCGGTATGCCGCAAGGTTGACGATCTGGTCCAGCGCCCCGGCCAGAGACCTGCGCAGACCGTCCAGTTCCTCGGGTGTCACCCCCTCGGGCACCAGATGGACCCGCCGCGTCAGCCGCAGGACGTCGGCATCCGTGAAGTCCGTGCGATACCAGGTCCAGTCGTACCCGACTTCTGTGCGTTCACCGGAGTGGGCAGGCCGGCGCACGGTCGGCCGGTCGCCGTCTGCGCCCAGCGTGAATACGAACGCCTCGGCTTCTCGCGCCTCCTGGCCCGAACGGCCTCCGAACGGCAGCCACCGCTCGGTACGCACCTCGCCACGCCCCAGGACGGAGCCGGGCCGGAACTGGCCGACCGGCAGTACGACGGCTTGCTCGGCCGTGACGTCAGCCGATGCGCGCGTCGCGGCGGCGGAGTCCGTCCAGCCGTCCGGCAGTCGCGGGGCGACGTCGGTGGCTCGCTTTTCGGGGTCCAGGCCCAGTACCCGCAGCTTCTGCCGAGCCGCCTGTACGGCCTGCTGGGCCTTCGACAGCGCGCGAGGCTGGTTCTTGTCACGCTTCAACCGTGCCGCGCTCTGGTCGCGCAGGGCCGTGTGATACGCCGACAGCACGTCGGCCAGCTGCGCCACGTCCCGGTCGACCGCCACCGGCGACACGTGCGCGCCCGCCGGCCCGGCCGGTCGCGCCGTAGTCGTCCCGCCCCTGTCCTTGTCCTTGTCCTTGTCCCTGCCCTTGGTCTTGGTCTTGGTCTTGGTCTTGCCCTTGGTGGCCTCGGATTCCCGGGCCGCGTCCACCGCCGCCCGCTCCGCCGCCGCCCGCACAAGGGCCGTCGAGGCGACCAGGGCCGGATGGTTACGTACCGCGTCGATCTCCAACGGACCCGACACATAACGCCCACCGTGCCCGTCCCACTGGTACCTGTTGCCGCTCCGCGCCGTACTCAGCGCGTACACCAGCGCGTCCACCCGGCCGTCGGCACCGAGCACGTACACGAACGACACCCCGCCGCTGCCACCGTCCACGTGCACGTGCAGCGCCTGGTGGGCCCTCGCCTCGCCCTCCCGGGGCGAGACCAGCCCCGACGCCACGTCCCGCAGCACCTTCAACCGCTCCGGCGACAGTCGGTCCGCACGCACATGGCTCGCATACACAAGCCGCCCACTGAGCACCCAGGTGTCGCGAAGATGCGGCCGGAACGCCGCCAGCCGCTCCGCGACCTCGGCGGCCTCCCGCTCCCGCCCCGCATCCCGCTCCGCACGCGCCCGCGTCCACACCACACGCGCCGCGGCAGCGACCCGGCCGTGGAAGCTCCCCTCCAGGACCACGCCCCTACGATCCAGATAGCCATGGAAATCGCCCTCAAAGCTCTCCAGGCCGGCCTCACCGCAGGCCACGAACTCGCCGAACACGAACTCGCGCCAGAGAGCGGGATCACGCGTCAGGTCCTCCACCACCGTCGGCGCGCCCAGCAGCAGCGGCAGCAGCTCCGCGTGCCTGCCCACCTCTGGCGCGAGCAGCGCACCCGCCGGTCCCAGCAACAACTCCGCCACCTCGGGCGCCGAGACCAGCGCTTCCGCCCACCCCGACGCCGCCGCACGCTCCGACACCCGTTCACCCACATCCCCGGCTTCACCGGAGAGCGCAGCGAGGCCGGCGTCCTCCGGCAGCGGGCCCGGCGTCACCGCCACCACGTCCCGCACCGGACCGGCGCCCCGGGTCACAGCCTCCAGCAACCGCTCGCCGGAATCATCCCCCGCCAGTTCCCGGAAACGGTCCGTGTCCTGTGCCAGCAACCGCAGATCGGCGGCGAAGTCGGCCGCCCGAAGCGCCTGCCCGTACCAGGCCGGCGTCGCGAAGAACCGCTCGGCGAACCACACATGCTCGTCCAGGAAACGCGTCAGACCGGTGTTGAACAGCAGACGCCGCAGATCCAGGACATCCACGTCCTCCAAAGATCCGGTTCCGTCCGCGAAATGCCCGAGCAACGCCTCACGGCCGCCCAACCTCCGCACCACCTGCGGCGTCAGGGCATCCGCCAGCACCCTCTCAGCCCGCGCCGCCCGCCACAACGGGGCATGAGGCACGTGATCGACCAGAGCATGACTACGCAGCAACGCCCGCACCAACGACGGCGCCCCCAGCAGATCCCGCCCGATCCCCGCATCAGCGACCATCACCTCGGCAAGACCGCGTACCGCCCCCAACGCCATCCGCAACGAGCTCGATCCGCCGGCCAGACCCGCCACCAACCCGGGCTGCTCACGCAGCAGACGGTGCACCACCGGGCGGCGCGCCAGCAGCCGCGCCAGCCCGTCATCCACCGCGAGAGCCGCCACCACACCCGGGCTCCGCAACGCGGTCTCCACCAGGTCGGCGGACCCCACTACCACCCCTACCTGCTCGGGATGGGCACGGAACGCGTCCATCAACGGCTCGGCGCTCAGCAGCCGCACATAGGCCGAGGCGTCGGCGAACAGCCCGGGGTGCTCGGCGAGCGCGTCGGCCAGCCCCGGCACGTCCCGCAGCACATCGACCCCCTCCGGCCGCTTCGCCAGCGCCCGCAGCAGCGGCAGGCCGCTCACCGCCGCCGCTATCGTCGCTTCGCCCTCCACCTCCCACACCAGATCCGTCAGCTCGGCGCGCAGCTCCCTCTCGGTGCGCAGCAGTTCCCCGATCGGACCGCCGTCAGCGAGGACGCGCGCGGCGTGCCGGCTCTGCATGAAGAGCAGGTGGTGGCCGTCCGCGCTCAGGTCCGCGGCGATCCAGGGCCGGTCCAGCATCAACCGGGCCAGTTCGGGGTTGTCGACGTAGAACCCGGTGAGTTGCGGATCGTTGACCAGCGCGGTGAGTGCGATCGAGGCCTTGAGGAACAACCGGTAGAGGTAGTCGTTGGTGCGCAGTGCCCTGGCCAGCCGAGCTTCGGCGTGAAGAAGCGGCAGGACGTTGTGGGAGGGGTCGGCCAAGAGCCCTGTCAGCGCGGGCCTGTCCCTCAACGTCTCCAGCAGTTCTTCGATCTTGAAGAAGGCGGCGGCGAAGGCTTCCCGCTTCCGGGCGATCTCGAAGAGGCGAGGGTCCTCCCGCACCGCCCGGTTGATGAAGAGGGCACGGTCGAGGTCGTTCGACGCGCTCTCCCGCGACCATTCCACGAGTCGTTCCTCGGCCTCCTTCTGCGACACACCGAAGAGGCCCGCCAGCCAGAGATCGTCACCCCCGAACTCGATTCCTTCAGGGGAGACTTCGGGAACACCGAGGCCCCTGACCACTGCCAGCAACTCGGTGGCCCAGGCCCGGCTCTTTTTCTTCTTGTTCTTCTCCGCCGCTTCCTTGGCTTCCGCCACCCGGGAGATCGCCTCGGCGAATCCCTCGTCGCCCAGCGCCCGGGCGAAGCCGGAGCGCGCGACGGCCTCGGCGAACGCTTCCGGCGCGGACAGCAGCAGGTTCAGTGCCCTGGCGTTGCCGGGGTGCTCCAGCGCCGCCAGCAACGGCCCGTCGGCGAACAGCCGACCCCAGTGTTTGGTGGACACCGGCATGGCGGGCCGCGCGGCCAGCTCACGCACCACTCCCGGATGACTCCGCAGGTTCTCCAGCTCGGAGGGTCCGCGGAGGGCGGGCAGCGCACCCGGGTTCCTGATGAGGAGCCACATCAGGGCCGCGTCGTTCTCCAGCAGACGATCCGCCACCTGCCTGGGCTCCTTGAACCGCTCGAACAGAGCGATGACTCCATCGACAGAGTGGAGGGAGACAAGACGCTCGTCGGTGCCCATGCGAGGAAGCAGCGGCAACACCGAGTGCGCGACGAAGCTGAAGTTCTCGGCCCTCGCCACAACCCGCGCCACGGACGGATTCGTGCTGAGCGGCCCCCTCAGCTCCGGGTGCGCTTCGAGGGACCGTGCGACACGCCGCAGGGCCTGGGATGAGCCTCTTGCCGACACGAGCTCGTCCCGCAGCCGCGGTTGGCGCAGTGCGGCCCTGAGCAGGCCGGGGGCCCGCAGCAGGGTGTCCTCGTCGCTCAGCAGCCGGCGCAGCGCGGCGTTCGCCGGCTGGAGGAACCGGCGGTATTCGTGCGGCTCCGACAGCAGGGGAAAACGCTCCAGGACCGTGAGCAGGCCCTCCTGCGCCGCCAAGGTCGTCGCGAGGGCGGGATCGGTCAGGACGGCGGCGCCCAGGGCCGGGTTGGCGGCCAGGACCCTGTCCAGCTGCGAACCGCTCGTCGCGATCGGCGGCGCGGGCGGGGCGGGGGGCCCTGCCGCACGCAACGCGCTTACGAGGAGGTCGTCAGGGACGTCGTCGAAGCTGCTCGGACGGTACGAGAGCACGTCGGCCACAGCGGGGTTCCCCGCCGCCGCGGCAAGCAGTTCCTTCGACCGCGCGATCCGGGCGCCGAAGCCGGGGATGTCGGGCAGCAGGTCGATGAGTTTCGGGCTGCCCGCCAGGATGTCGAGCACCGAAGTGTCGTTCATCGCCAGGTCCAGCAGACCGGGCACCGAGACGACCGCGTACACCTGATCCGCGTGGGTCCGAAGGGCCCTGCGCAGCGCTTGGTTGCCGAGCAGTCCGCGGTGGTCGATCGCGGAATGCGGCGAATCTCCGGAGGCGGCGTGGGAAAGCGCGGCGAGCAGCGCCCACTCGTGCGTGAGGAACTCGAGCAGTCGCAGCGGACGGTCGCTCCTGCGCAGCGCGTCGCCGAATTCCGGCACCGCTTCGACGACCTCGGCGGTCGCGAAATCCGTGGCGGACAGGACGGCACGGATCAGGTCGGTCTGCGAGCGAAGCCGGAAGGGCAGCGCGGGATAGTCCAAGAGGTGGTCGGACCACGGCTCCTGGCTCTCGACCGCCTCGACCAGTTCCCGCCTGCCCGCCGAGGACTTCGCCACCAGGGCGCCCAGGTACTCGGGATGCTCGACGTACTGCCTGAAGCTCTGCGGCTCTTGCGCGCGCATGCCCTGAAGGCGGCTCAGCAGGACCGGCGAGGTGGCGAGGATCTCGGGCATGTCCTCGTGCGAGAAGAGCACCGAGGACAGGTCGCGGTTCCGTTCCGCCAGCTCCACCAGGTGAGCGGCGTCCTGCTGCAGCAGCCTGGTCACGGCCGCGCGGTTCTCCCCGTCGCTCCATCGTGTGTCGCCGACCAGCAGCTGGGCCAGTGGCCGGACCGGCCACCCCTCGTACCATCCGGACGCCCGGGCCAGGCTGACGAGTTGTTCCCTGAGCCATGTCTTCATCACAGGCGGGACGGGCGCGCCCCGCACCACGCCCTCCAGCTGCGCCCGGGCCGCCGCGGTGAGCGGCGCCGGCTGCGGTGGCGCGGTGGTTACGGCTCCACTGCCGGCCGTGGAGGACTCACCCGTCGAAGCGGCGCCCGCGCCCTCGGGCTGAGCGTGTGCCTGGGCCTGGGCCTGGGCCTGCGCCTGGCCGGAGTCCTGCGCCAGGCCGGAGTCCTGCGCCAGGCCGGAGTGGGCCTGCCCCTTGCCCTTGCGCCGGACGCCACCTGGCAGCCCCGGGGTCGCCGAGCGCAGGTCCGGGTCCTCGGCGGCCAGCCGGTCCGCGAGCTGCCCGGCCGCGTCGGGGCCGTTCCTGTGCAGTTCCTCGGCGGTCCGGACCAAGGCAAGGTGCCGCGCCTCCCGCCGAGCCTGCTGCTCCGGCTCCCGCCCCAACTCCAGGGGCGGCCGAAGATATGCGGCCGCCTCGACGAGCAACGCGCCCATTTCGTCCTGGGAGAGCCCCAGTCCCTCCCGCAGCGCCCGCGCCCGCTCCTGTGCCGGGGACGACTCGCCCAGGCGCTCCTCGGCAGCGTTGTCCGGCTCTTCGGGGGTCTCGTGGCGCGCCGCGTCCGCTGACGTTTCCAGGGCCGCTGTCCCGTCGGTCCGCTCCACGTCCTGCTCGGGGCGCGCACCGTTCACGCCGACCGCCCACCTCCCGGCGAGGGCGGGCGGGATCTCCATGGCGCGCAGCACCGCCGTGCCCACCACCCAGCGGGAACCGGCGGGGCCACTGACGTGCAGCACGGTGAGTGCGCGGATCTGGTGTCCGCGCGCTCCGCCGGCCGCGTCGGCGGGGCCTGGCACCCCGAACTTGAGGTAGTCGCGCCCGTAGGCGTTGGTGCCCGCGCTCTGGCCCTGCGCCGCGCGGTTCTGAGCGAGCGGAAGCGTCACGCGCAGACGGTTGAACTGATCAGAGGTCAGCGGCGTGGTCACCCGTGAACTGAGCACCGGGGTGACCGTCATGCCCGCGTTCACGGCGGACGCGTCGAGATCCACCCGGACGTCGTCCATGGCGTTGCTGCCGCCGGCGAGGATGTCCAGCGGATACAACCTCAGCCGCACGGACGTGGCCTCGCTGATCCCCGCCGTGCCCATGAAGCGGCCCACCGCGGCGGCATCCAGCAGCCTGCCGCCGCCCGAACCCACCAGCCTGGCGAGACGGATCAGCAAGCCCTCGTACGACATCGAGGTGTGCATCCGGTCCACGCCGGCGAGCGCGGGTTCGACCTCCCGCAGGGCTTGCGCCAGTTGCCCGGCGGCGTCGAACGCGTACATGGCGAACGGCAGCGACGGCACCCAGTCGCCGGCCGCCATGACCTCGCGCACCGACGGGGGTATGCCATCCAGGTCCACCACGACCGAGCCCTCGGGTCCGGCGGTCCGCGAAGCGGGGTCGGTGGTGTGGACGGCGGGTGCCAGCGGGAGCGGCACGTCAACCGGCTCGGCCTGCAGGTCCGAACGGTCGAAACGCATGGTCACGCGCGCGTCGGCGGACGCGTGGAACTCACGAGCGGCTCGGCCGCCGCCCCACAGCCCGCCCGTCGGACGGGTGACAGCCGCGCTGCCGAGCGAGGTCAGGCTCACGGTGACGGTGTACTCGTACGGGACCTCGAACTCCGCGAGCTCACCGGAGCGCTGCCACGCCCGCGTCTCGCGGGCGGCGGTCTCCGAGGTGCCCCGTACCCGATCCGTCGCCAGCCCCGCGGTCGCCTGCACCCGCTGGTTGCGGAACTGCACCACGGGCATGGCGTTCAGTTCGTGTCCGCGGGTGTGCGAGACGCTCTGCGCGATGACACCGGGCAGGGGCAGGTCCCCGTCGCGTCCGGTGCCATGGCCGAAGGAGTTGCTCAGCTGCGCGCTGTCCGCTGTGGCACGGCCACGGATCCGGTTCAGGTCCTCGCCCGGCCTCGGGCGGGCCGTAAGCACCACCTTCACCAGCTGCGGGCCGAGCCAGCCGCGGTACACGAAGAGGATGAGCGCCCGGCCGTCGCGTCCCTTCCCGACCAGCGCTCGCAGGCCCGCCGATGAGCTGAGGTCGGCGATCGAGGTGGCGACACCGGGCAGGTACGTGGCATGCCCGGGCACGGTGACCCCGGGAGCCGCCTGCTCGACGACGCGCAGAATGTCGTCCCGGAACGCTCCGCGCCGGGCGGAGGACAGCAGCACTTCGGTGACGGCCCCGTGCCCTATCTGGCCGCTGCGCCGGTACCACTCCGGCAGGGCGAAGGTCGCCGCTTCGGCCGGGGCGGGAGCCGCGAAGTCGGTGGGGGCTGCGGAGCCCGAGCCGACGGCGGTGGCGGAGCCGGAGGGGGACGACGGCTGCCTCTGGCCGACGATGGCTGCCAGCTGCGGATGCTTCGCCAGTTCCTCGCGGGGCAGCAGGACCTCCACGCCACCGGGCACCCGGATCCTGAACGTCCGTTTCACGGGGCCGGCGGCCACGGTGCCGAGCACCACATTGCGCCGGCCCTCGCTGACCGTCAGCCAGTAGGTCACCGTCGCGGAAAACCGGAGCATCTGGGCATTGCTGTCCACGGTGACCCGGGCGTTGAGGGCGTTGTCGGCCGTGGTCGTCCCCCTCGTGGTGCTCGACGCGTGCGCGTAGCGACCGCTCGGGAAGAAGCCGACCCGCGGCCCGTAGGCGCCGCTCACGGTCATGCCCTGCTGCTGCCCGGCGGTCACCGACCGGGTCACCGAGGAGTTGTCGGCCGTGTACAGCCACGTCTCCAGATCCATCGGTTCCGGCGGATCAAGCAGTTGGACATCGGTCAGCAAGCCCCTGATGTCGACGGAGACGTCCGTCCCCGAGACCAGCCCGAAGCTGCCCACCCCCTCCACGACGAAGCCGTCACCGAAGATCGCCAGGGCGTTGGACGTCAACTGGTGCCAGGACAGGGCCGAGCGCAGGACTTGCTGCGCCATGCTCGCCTCGTGGGTCAGCGAACCGCCCACCGCCGAACTCGCGGTCCACCGCCAAGCACCGCCGGCCGCCTGCACCACCCTGCCCAGCGGCCCCGCTGCGCCGTGCGAGGGCCACAGCGACTCGGCCTCCTGCGCCCGCCGCGCCCGGTCCGGCTCGGCGGACCGCGCCGCCGACAGGTCGAGCGGTACCTCGGCGGGCGCTGCGGCCCGTGGCGCGCCCAGCAGCCGGCTCACCGCCTGCACCAGCGCGTCACCGCCTTCGACCCGGTCCACGAAAGCGGTCTCAGGCAACCGCACCGCCCGCTCGCCGTCCACCCCGAACAGCCGCGCCACATCAGCCGCGGGCACCTCCGTCACGTCGACAGCACCGGCGCGCCCATCACCGTTCACACCCGCCCGCGGCGGCTCAGGCTCGGTCACCGTGCGGTACCTCGGCAGTGCCAGGGTGACATCGCCGTCGGTGACAACCGGCTGCGGATCCGGTCCGTGGCTCCACCGAACCTCGAGCCGCAGACGCACCGGGACCTTGAAGACCTCGAGTCCGTCACCGGCCGGGCTCACCGCGTACTTCTCCTGCCCCACCAACGAGCCGGTGGCGGTGGTCGTGGAAACCTGACCGCTGTAGCCGTACTCCGCTGCCAGCCCCTGCAACGGCAGGTCACCGTGACGCTCAAGGGGATTGCTCAGCTGCGCCGATCCACCCACCGACCAAGCCAAAGGAGTCACCGTGCGCTGCTCCAGGCCAGGACGGGTGAACCCGGACCAGTTGTTCGTCCGCACCCCGGCCAGCGTGCGGTGCGCGGCGACCGGCTCCTCCCCCCGCCGCTCCGCCGACACACGAACGGCCACCCGCTGGGTGTCCACCGCCGTGGGCAGTTCGAACCACACCATGTAACCGCCATCGACCAGCTCGTCCACCGCCGCCCGCAGACCGTCGGCGGAACGTGCCTGGTCCAGCGCCCGCGCATTGACCAGCCACCGGGCACGAGTGGCCTCACTCACCCAGCCGCCACTGCCGGCCACCGGCGGCAGGAACCCACGCTCCCGCAACCACTGCTCCACCATCTTGAACAGCCGTTCCCCGCCGTCGACCCGCAGCGCCGTCGCCGTGACGCCCAGCGACCTCAGTTCATGCACCTCGCGCGGCAGATAGCGCGGGCCGGAGGCGGGTGCGGTGCCCTCCAGCGTGGCCCGGGACGGCACCCGGAACACCACCGGATACGTCGCCCGGCGGTGCCCCTCACCCCCACCTTCACCCCGGCCCTCGGACCGGCCGGCCGGCGGGTTCACATCCACCGGGCCGTCCTTGGGGCGAACCAGCTGGATGTGGAAAGCGACCTCCGCCCGCACCGGGAACAGCGGACCGTCCGCCTCCAGCGTCTGCGACCTGGTGACCTCACCTCCCGAGCCCAGCGCGTAAGCCGTCTGGTACCGCGCTCCCACCGACGGCGACACCATGCCGCCCACCGGGTCGGGCACACCCGCGTCCTGCGGCGCGGAGAAGGCGACCGAGAAGCTGAGGTCCATCCCCGCCGCGTTGGTGACCGTCGACTGACCGGCAGCCCGCACCGTTCGCACGACCATGTGGTCCACACTCGCCTCGGGAACCGCCGGCCCGGTGATCTCACCTTGGTCCGCGAGGAGGGCGTGGACCCGGAGGAAGCCCAGCACCGAGCCGTCGTCGGCCAGCAGCACCGGCGAAGCGTGCCACCCGCCCAGCATCAGCGGCAGCGCGTCACGCAGATTGCGGGCGCCGAAGAACCGCCGCAGATCCGCCAGCGAAGCCCCCGACGCCCGGCCCAGGTAGGGCCCGAAAGTGTCCTCCACGTCACGAAGGATCCGGTCGGGATGCGGCACCGTCTCCACCGCGAACAGCGGTATGTCGTGCACCGCCGTCCGCAGCGGCGCCGGCTCCTGGCCGGCACCCGCCCGCACCATCGTGCCGCCCCCGGCCGGACCGTCCTGCGTAACGTCCTGCGACACCTCATGCGTCGCGGCCGCCATCGCGTCCGGCTTCGCCAGGTGCTGCGGGAACCAGACGGCCAGCCGGCCCTCGCTAGCCTGCTCGACCGACCAGCTGTCGTGGGGCTGCGCGGAGTCCGTCCGCACCTGCCAGAGCATCTCGTAGTCGAACGGCAGGACACCACCCAGCGTGGTCACCATCGACAGGGTCTGCACACCGCCCGCCACCGTGACTGACGTCGTGTGCTGGTTGCGCACCAGATTCAGCTGCGGCTGCAGGCCCAACTGCCGTACCGGGCCGGTCTGCGACACCTGCCACACGTGGCCGTAGTTCACCTGGAAGGACCGCAGGTCGGCCGAGCCGGCCGAGTTTCCCACCTCCGAGTAGCCCGCGCCCCAGGTCTGCACCCTGTTCGGCACGCCCTCGGCGAGCCCCTCCAGCAGCGCCGGCGAGGGCCGGGCGTCGCGAAGCCGCAGACGCGCCCAGACCGTTCGCGAAACGCCCTGGTGGACCACCTCCAGGCGCAGACCGCTCTCGCTGCGGACACTCTCCCACTCGTTGACCAGATACGGTCCGGTCAGCCTGTCCCCGATCTGCCGCCGAAGCCCCCCGTCCTCACCGGTTCCCCCTTCCAGCAGCCCGGCCACGTGATCCCGCAACCAGCGGACTGCCCCGTCGGGCAACGGCGCGACGCGGACCAGGCCCCGCGACCCGTCGAACTCCGACCCGAACTCCCGGACATGGCTGCTGACCTCGTCGGGCACCTCGGCCGCCGGAACAAGGACACGCTGCTCCTCCGGCTCGGTCTCGGAGTCCGGCTCGGGCTGCCGCCGCTCCTCCTCCAGCGGGTGCCTCTGCTCGTCGGGCCGTGTCTGCGGCTGCTCCGGCTCCGACTCGGGCCCGGGCCGAGCCTGCTGTACCTCCGCTTGAGCCTGCTGTACCTCCGGCTGGGGTTGCGTCTGCTCGGACCGCGGCTCCGACCGCTCCTGCTGCCGGCGCTCATCTGGCTCCTGCTCCTGCTCCTGCTCCTGCTCCGGCTCCTGCTCCTGCTCCTGCTCCTGCTCCTGCTCCTGCTCCTGCTGACCTTGCTGCTCCAGTTGACCTTGCTGCTCCAGCTCCGGCCGCGATGCGTCCGCCACGAGGCCGAATCCGGCGCGGCGGAAGCCCTGGCTCAAGACGGCGTCCAGGCTCGGCGAAGCCTCCGGGCCGCGCTCTTCCAGGAACGTCCGGTCCAGCAGTTCCGCCCGCGCGTCACCGACAGGGACGACCGGAGACACATCTGCCGTAATGGCGGCGGAGGGGCCACGTTGGGTGCTCGGGCCGGCCCCCGGCGTCGTGTCCGGAACATCGCGAGGCGCACTGCCGGGCAGCGACGCGCGCGCCGGGCCCGACCCTCCGGTACCGGCCAGATCCCGGGCCACCCGGCGGGCTGCCTCCTCACCTCGCGTGTGCAGGACATAGGCGACCTCGAACAGGTTCCCGCGGTACGTCTCCCGGAGCGACTCCTCGTGAGGGTCTCGACCGATCACCGTGGGCGACGGGAGATACCCGCTCGCACTTTCCAGCAGCCGGTGCAACCGGGTGCCGGGAAGCCGCAATCCTTCAAGCAGCTCGTGACCACGTGCGGAGGACGGCAGGGCCGACTCGCCTGCGACGGCGTCCGCAGGATCCCGATCCCCGTTCTCTCCCGGGATCCGGAGTCGGGCCGGCTGCACGTAGTTGCCCAACCCCTCCCTCGGCGCCTCCGAGAGGATCTGCACCAGGCGAACGGACCACTGCGGAAGCCGTACCGAGTCGACCGGTCGGAGCGGGCTTCCGCCGAGCATGTCGAGCGTGACGGACCGAGCCAGAGCCCGCAGCTCGGGGCGGCTGGCCAGGAATCCCACGACCGCGTCCCACAGCACATCGGGGCGGGGCTGTCTGTTGACGACAGGTGCTACCAGAGCGAGGTTCAGGTTGCCCGGCTGCCGGTGCATCCCCTGGACCAGGGTGACCACCAGGCCCCGGGCGACCCGGGCGGCCTCCGCCGCGTCGTAAGGCGGCACGACGGCAGGGCCGTCCTGCGGAGCGCCGGCGTTCCTCGGCGGCAGCCAGGTCTGGGCGGATTCCAACGCGAAGACCTCGCGCGAGAGGGTGACGAGTCCGTCCAGCCCGTCCGACTGCCCGATTCGGCGGGCCAACGGCCGCCACACGTTGGAGCTGGGACCGGTTCGATGCAGCACCTCGTCCCGCATTGTCATGGACGTGTGGCTCAGGACGTCGGGGGCGAGCGGGCGTTGCGCGGACCGGTCGTCCTCGACTGCGTCCTCGTTCTGGAGCCGCATCGCGCGTTCCAGGTTCTCGGCCGGGGTGCGGCTGTAGTTGCCGCGGATCACGTCCTGGTAGGGGCCGATCCAGGCGTGCCGTGCTGGTGCGATCAGGACCGCGTTCGACACTCGGCTCCCGCTCCGGGCGGCGCCGAACCCGTGCTCGGAGTCGACGACCCGTCGGACCTCGCCGGCCAGGTCCCCGGAGACGACGTTGTCGCCATCCGTGTACACACCGCCGAACCGTGCCAGGATCTCGATGCGCAGCACATCGCTCGCCGCGGCGTACGCCGACGCCAGTTGCCTGGACTCCTCCGCCTTGTAGATGCCCTCGAGCGCCATGGGCGATGTCGCGGAGAAGATCTCGTCGACGTTGACCAGCCTGATCCGTTTGTTCCGGGCCCAGTGGAGCATGCCGCGGACCTCGGCCGACCGGCCGTCGCGGGCCGTCGCGCCGGAAGCGGTCCGCGCGGCGTCGAACTCGACCCGTGGGACGTCGGTCCACAGGATGACGTCGAAGTCGGGTTGGCCGGCCGCGGCCGCAGCGATGTTCCGCCGGAAGTCGGCCGTGGGCCCCTCGTCCCGCAACGGCCCGCCGAGCCAGATCGTGTGGACGAGTTTCGCGATCCTCGTCGGCTTCCGCAGCCAGCGCATCGAGGCGCGGCTCATGGACCGCGTGACCGACTCGACCACTGTGGCGGGGTTCTTCGGCAGGTTGGGCGACAGCAGTTCGTCCGCGTGGGGGGCCGGACGAGTCATGTCCACCGCGGCGAAGAACGCCGCACGCTGGGCGGACTCCAGCTCGGCGAAGTCGTATCCGCGCAGGAAACCGGGCGGCGGAGGCGCTTGACGCTGGCCGAAGATGTCCGGCCCGAGAATCCTGGATATCGCGGCGGCGGTCCGGTCGCCGCCCATCCCGGAGCCGCGCCCGAAGTCGAATTCCCGTCCGAGGTCGCGCTGGAGTGCCTCGGCTGACGGGCTCAGCCGAGCCACGGAGGTCAGCAGCCGCGTGCGGTGAAGCGCGCCGCCGGGCAGGGTCGGGTTGGCGGACCTGATCCCGGGGGTCGCGATGGCCAGCTCGTCAGCCAGCCGCATGGCTTCCGTGCGGCTGCCGGTCCGGTGGAACACGTCGGCTATGCGGTACAGGGCCAGTTCCTGGGCCAAGCGCAGGCGCTGCTCCGCCACCCGCTTCCCGATCACCGGCGCCGGTCGCAGTATCTCTCTCGCCTGTTGCAGGCGCGCTCGGAGTGTGTCAGGGCCCAGTTCCCGCATCAGCCGGGTCTCCAGCCCAACCACCTGTTCCCGCGCCACGACGTGCGCAGGAGCCGGCACCGGGTTCGGCGTCACCCTGGACGGTCCGGCGATCGGCGAGGTGTCCGGCGCCGGATGCCGCGGCGCCGGGCGTGTCGGAGCGCCACCCGGCACCGTCCGGGACGCGGGACCGGCACCCAGCTGACGGGCCAGCCGCCCGGCCGTCACGGCGGCGGCGCCGGGGTCTGTGTGCAGCACGTGCGCGACCTCGACCAGCGCGGCACGGCGCAGTTCGCGCTGCCGGTCCGGACCGGGCCCCACCCCGATGGGCGCCGGCGGCAGCCGGAGCAGACCGCCCGCTTCCGCGAACAGTTCCGTCCGCTCGTCGTGGCGCAGCGGCCGGAGCTCGTCCAGCATGCGGCGGACCCGCGAGTCCCCGGCGGGCAACTGCGACCGCCACGTCTCGGCTTCCTGTTCCTCCCGCGCATCCTCGTCCGCGGGGAACGGCTGCTTGCCGGTGCCATGGTCGGCCGGATCACCGGCGTCACTGGCTTCACCGGTGCGCGCGGCCGCCAGGCCGGTGGTGAAGGCGTCGGTGTACGTCGCCTCGTGGGCAGACCATGACGTGGACAGGGCCTGCGGGGCCCACAGCAGCTCATAGGCGGTGAGGAAGTCGGCGCGGAAGTCCTCGGCGAGCTGCGCCAGTTGGTCCAGGTCGAGGTCATGACCGTCGCGCAGTGTCTCGAACGCGTCCGCCGCACCGTGCAGCGCCGCGCTCACCCCGGATTCGAAGGCGAAGTGCGCGGGCAGCGCGCGGGCCTGCTCGGCGAGGTGGGCGTCCCACCGGCGCAGCGCGCCGGCCAGCTCCTCCCGCACGATCGGGCGAGTGGTGAACAGCGCGTCGAAGGCCGACAGCAGCCGCTCGTCCAGGCCGGCGCGAGCGCGGGCGGCGTCGGCTTCGGACAGCGTCTCCTCGCTGTTGGCGGCACGCCACGCGGTGAGCTGCTCGTCGAAGACCCGTGCGGAGGCGGTCAGTACGGTGTCCCGGGCGTGCCGCACGGTCAGCCAGGTGTGCAGCCGCTCCCGGTCGGTCAGCTCCCGGGAAGCGGTGTTCCAGCGCTCTTGCGCCTGCCGACCCGCTCCGGCCCCCACCGGGGCGTCGGGCCCGAAGACCTGCTCGAACCGCTCGTTGACGGCGGTCGCCACCGAGATGTCCAGAGTGCGCCACAGCATCGGGCGGACCTGGTCGAAGGCCACCGGGAAGCGGTCCAGGAACGCCTGGCCCACCTGCGGCCCGGCGCCGGCCCACGAGTCCACGGCGTCCGCGACGTCCTGCTGCGAGCGCAGGATCGCCGCTTCGCGGGCCGCCTGCTGGGCCAGTCGGGCAGGCAGGTGCGCCACGAGGTCGTCGAAACGGGCTGCCAAGGTCTCCAGCGGCAGCCCGGCCGTGGCGTCGGAGGCTCTGAAGACCTCGTCGAGTTCCTTGACCAGCGCCTGCTGGGCGTCGCGCCGTACCCGGTCCAGGCCTGCCTCGGACACCGCGGACACCACGGCGTCCTCAGTGTCCGGCACACCGGACGCGGTCGGCAAGGCGCGGCCGGACGCGTCGAGCCGGGCCTGGAACCCCGCCGCGGCCCGGTCGAACTCCTCGTCCAGCCGGGCGATCCGGTCGGCGCGCACCGCCTGCCGGTCGAACTCCTCGGCCAACCCACCGACCAGGGCGGACAGCATCCCCGCCGCCCGCCGCAGCGCACTGTTGATCCCGGCGCGGACATCCGTGCCCGTGGCGAAGGTGGCGCGCAGCGCCGAGTCCCAACGGTCGACGAACCCGGCGGCCGTCTGCTCGCGCACCGTGTCGGCCACCGTGTCGGCCAGGTCGCCGGACAGCTCGAACGGCACCTGCGTACCGTCACCGCCCAGTCGGCTGCTCCAGGACTGGAAGGCCCGCTCGAAGGCCTGGGCGCCGCGCGCGAGACCCACCTCACGGGCCGCCTCCACCGCGAAGGCGTCCCGCAGCCCGTCCAGCACCTCCCGCCGACCGGGCGCCACCACGTCGGTGATCCGGCCGTGGACCTCGCGAACCCGATCCCGTACGGCGGCGAGCCGGTCGTCGGACAGCCCGCGCGCCTCGTCGCGCGACCACTCCTGGAACGCGGCGTCGAAAGCGTCCTCGTCCGCGGACGACATCTCGTCGTGCCGGTTCCGCGCGGCCTGGGTAGGGGCCTGTTCGAGCAGGTCGGCGTAGCGGCGGTGCAGTTCCTCCTGCGCGGTCCGCCATGCCGGGGCCCGCCAGTCACCCCGGTCGGTGTGCGCGGGCGCGGCGACGGCCTCCCCGTCGGCGCCGGTGCCCTGTCGGTCCTGGACATACGCGTCCCGTACCTCGGCGATATGGCGCCGGACCCAGTCAGCCGTCGCCGCGTGGGAGAGCGTGACCGTGTCCTCGGCGCGGCCGTCGAGCAGCCGCGCGAAGTCCTGGTACCCCTGGTGCCGGGCCTCCGCCACCTCACGCAGCGCGGTGATCTGCGCGTCGAACCGCGCCTCGACCCGGGCGCGGGCCTGCGGGCCGTGCAGGTCGAGTTGCTGGGCCAGCGGTTCCGCGGTCTCCCTGCGCCGCTGCTCGTACCAGGCGGCCAGCTCGCTGTCCCAGGCCGGGTCGGCCGCGTAGCGGGCGGTGTGCTCGGCGAACCGACGGTTCTCCGCGACCGCCGTCTCCGCCCGCCGCTGCTGGTACCGCGCGGCCTGACGCACACCGTCGGCCAGCTGTCGCAGCCGCTCGGCGGCGTCCGGCGCGGCCATCGCCTCGGCGCGCTCGGCGGCGTACTGCTGCCGCAGGGTGACGAGCTGCCGCGTGTACCAGCGGCGCACCGGGTCGCTCCACTGCGCCCGGCCCTCGGTGAGGTCGGCGCGCCCGTCGGGGCCGGTGGCCCGCAGCGCGGCGTCGAACGCCGCACGGGCCTCCCGGTCGGCGGCCCAGGCGGTGTGCGCCTCGGCGTACCGCTGCCGGAACTCCTCGACCACGGCCGCCGACGCCGCCGTCGTCTGCCCCGCCACCGCCCGCTGGAAGTCCTCGGCGAGCCGGGCCGCCCGCTCCGAGCCGCCGAAGGCGGTGCGGTCGTGCACCGCGGCGACCACCGGGGCGACCTGCTGGTCGAAGGTCTCCCGCGCCCGGTCCCGTACCGCCAGGGTGTCCCGGGCGGCCGCCAGTCGCGCGGTCAGGTCCTGGACCGCCCGGGTGCGGGCGGGGGTGAAGGCGGCCGGCGCGTCGGCGGTGCGGTCCGCCGACCAGGTGTCGGCGAACGCCTCCCGGACCGAGGCGACCTGCCGTACCGCCTCCGGGGAGCCCAGTTCCGGGAATTCGGCCAGCCGCGCCTCGAACTCCCGGTACGCCCGGTCCCGGGCCTCCACGGTCCGGCGCAGCCCGCCCAGCGCCTCGACCGGCCGCGCGGCGGACCCGGCGCCGGTGTCAGCGGCCCGTGCCGGTGCGGTGGTGGCCGCGGGCTCCGCCGGGGCGGTCTGCTCCTCCCGGGCCACCAGCAGCTGGGCCTGGACCTGCTCGGGTCCCTGAACGGTCCTGACCACCGGCTCACGGAGGGTGCCGTCGCCGGGGGCGCGCTCCTCCAACGGCGTACGGGTGATCTCCAGCCGCCGCAGGTCCAGCGTCCACGCCGGGTCGCGCTGCCAGGCCAGGAACGCCTCGTCCTGCGCCCTGGTCCGCTCGCTCAGCGCCTGCCAGCGCTGCCGTGCCTCGTCGGCCAGGGCGGCGCGGGCCCCGCTCTCCCCCTCGGCGGAGGGCGTACGGGTGGCGGCGTCCCACTCGCGGGAGAACCACGATCTCAGGTCCGACAGGTTCTCCTGGTACTCGGCGAGCACCCGGGCCGAACGGACCTCGCCGGGCGGGACCTCCGTCCGGCGGGCCAGCTCGTCCAGCACCGCGCCCTTGCCCAGCAGGTCCTGGAAGTTGGCCGCCACCTGCTGCCGCCACGCGACGCCTTCCGCGCGGGCACGCTCCCGCACCGCCGCGTCGATCGGCACCTGCACCTCGTCACGGAGCGCGTCCCACTCCTCCCGCACCGTGCTGCCGAAGGCGTCGCCGTGCTCCTGCAGGTCCAGTCGGCGCGGTTCGTGACCGGACGGGCCGTAGATTCTGTGGAACCGCCCGGCCCAGTCGTCCCGGAAGTCGCCGGCCAGCCGGTCGAAGGTCTCCTCGTCGACCGCGAAACGCCGCTCGGCCTGCTCGGTCAACTCGCTTCTACGTGCGGTCAGTTCGTGGAACCGGACACCGCCGTCGCGTAGCGCGCGGTCCATGCCGTACTCGAACTCCAGCCGGTCCGGCAGCGACCGCTCGGCCGACGGCAGGTACTCGCGGAAGAACCGGTCCTCGCCGGCCGCGACCCGCTCCTGCGGCCATGCGCCGTCCTCGCCACGCCCCGCCAGCTCGCGGAAGACCCGGGTCACATCCTCCCGCAGTCCCTCATGGGCGCGCTGAGCGCCGGGACCGTTGACGCCCAGCCGTTCGAACCGCAGATCGGCCTCCACCAGCGCGCGGTCCAGGCCCGCCTGGTACTCGAAGCGCACCGGCAGCTCGGTGACCAGTCTGTCCTGCGTCTCGCGCAGCCGGGCCGCGTACGCGTCCCACTCCTCGCGGGTCAGCTCCCGCGGCTGCCGGCCGGCCAGGAACCTCTCGCCCTCCGCCATCAGGTCAGCGTGGTGGTCGCCGGCCAGCACCTCGCTGTCGAGGACGGCGGCCTCCACCGGATCCCGTTGCGTGGACCGCTCCCACTCGTCACGGCGGGCCGCGATCTCCCGTACGGTCTGCGCCCGCAACTCCTCCTCGGCGGCCCGCGCCCGCAGTCGCGCCTCCCAGCGCCCGGCCAACTCGTTCAGCCGGGGCTCCAGGGTGTGCCGCTGCTCCAGCCAATGGTCGTAACCCACCCGGCGGGTGAGCTGCCCGTCGGCGCCGGGGAGCGTGCGGGTGCTGTCCTCGAACTCGGTACGGAAGTCCGAGCGCGTCTGATCCACCCACGGGGCCCGCGGATCGACCCCTGCCTCGACGCCCAGCCGCGCGAAGGTGTCCACGGCCACGGCTTCCAGTTCCAGCCGGGTCCGCAGACCTCGCGCGAGCTCCCGCATGCCGCCGTCGAAGTCCCGGTGCAGTTGCGACCATTCGAACCCCTCGACGCGCTCTCCGTCGTGCCACATCCGTTCGGCGACGCGGTGGACTTCGCCGGCGGCCTCCGCGCCGAAGCGCTCGCGGACGCGTTCCAGATCGGCCTGCGACAGCGCCGACTGCCCCCTGTCCGACATGCTGTCGAACGTCTCGTTCGCCGCGCGCCGCGCGTTGTGCGCGGCCGCCGACACCTCGAACTCGTCCGACAGCCCGGCGGCCAACCTGTCGAACCGGTCGGTGAACTCGTACCGGGTGATCTCATCCCGCTGGTGCTCGTCGAAGGCGGCCCGCCACCGTTCGTCGAACCGGGCCTTGACGTCCTGTCGCCAGTTCTCGCGCGTCTGCTCCGCCCGTGCCCGCTCGGCCGCCGCCCGCTGCGGGTCGTCGGCCGGCGGCAGGCCGCCGGCTTCGCCGTCGAGGTCGGGCCTGCCGTGCACGGTGTTCGGGTTGTCCAGGTGCGCGGCGAAGGCCGCCTCCAGCCGGCGGTGGGCCTCCTGCTCCACCTCGAACCAGCCTCGGTGGACGCTCACCACCTCGTCCTGTTCGGTACGCCACCGCTCCGCGAGCGCCGGGTCGTCACCGCGGAACACGTACGGCTCGTGCCGCCCGGTCCCGGCAGGCGCCGGGGCGAGCGTCCCGTCGTGCCCGCCGGGTCCCGGCGGCGGGTCCTGCGGCGGTACACCACCGTCGGCATCGGCGTCGCCGGCCCGTGCGTGCGGCCCGTCCGCGGCATGCGGGGCCGGCCGCTCCGGCGTGCCCGCGGACTCCCGCACCGGTGCCCGGTCTGCGGGCGCCCCGGTGTGGTCGGCCTGACTGGCGTTCGTCGGCCGGCCCGCGTCCTCCGGCCGTCCGGCGCGCGTCGGCTGACCGCCCTGGCCGGTCCCGGACGCCGTCCGGTCCTGCGGGGCGCTCACCTCCGTCCGCGTTACGCCCGGACCGCCTTCCGGCCCACCAGGACGCCCGCTGACTCCCCGCACGCTCCCGGCGCCCGCCGCCGCATCGGCACGCACCGGGACCACCCCGGCGCCCCCGGCGCCGGCCACCCCAGGCCGCGCCACCGATCCACTGCCCGCGTCCGCACCCGCGGGCACGTGCGCCGCTCCCGCACCCACCGACGGCTCCCGCACCACGGCAGCGCCATCACCGCCACCCACCCCGGCAGCGCCGTCACCACCACGCACCGCGGCAGCGCCATCACCACCACCAGCACCCAGCCGGACACCGGCATCCGCCACACCAGGCCGCGCCACCGATCCACTGCCCGCGTCCGCACCCGCAGGCGCATGCGCCGCTCCCACACCCACCGACGGCTCCCGCACCACGGCAGCGCCATCACCGCCACCCACCCCGGCAGCGCCATCACCACCACCAGCACCCAGCCGGACACCGGCATCCGCCACACCAGGCCGCGCCACCGATCCACTGCCCGCGTCCGCACCCGCAG
>NZ_JBHWUU010000012.1:0-75520 GCF_042737375.1 Streptomyces sp. NPDC060000 | reverse complement strand
GGCGCATGCGCCGCTCCCGTGGCCGTGGCCGACGGCCCGGTCGGGGACGTGCCCGGTTCCCTCGGCGGCGCCGGGGGCACGAACGCGGCCGGGTCCGTTCCGGCTCCGCGCATCATGCCACCGGGCGTACCGGGCCGTCCCGCGGCCACCGAACCTCCGGCTGCCGAAGCCGGCGACGGCGCAGCGCCCAGTCCGCTGCCCCTGGCATCCCCCGGACCAGCCATCACCCTGCGATCCGGCAAAGCGCCCGTCGGCGATCCACTACCGGCGCCCGCGCCCTGGTCCGGCACCCGCCCCGGCGCCGTCGTCGCGGTGCCGGCCGGCTCCGTCCCACGCACCAACGGCGCGGCGGTCCCGGCACCACGCACGGCAGCGGCGTTCGGGGTCGTCCCCGCATCCCGCGTCCCGGCGGCTGCGGGCTCCGTCCGTCCGGCCTCGGTCCCGGTCGGGCCCACCGGCCCGAGCCCGCTGCCCGCGCCGCTGGTACCGCCCGTTCCCGAAGGCCCGGCCACCGGTGGCACACGCCCGTCCGCAGCACCCGCGCCGGCCGGCACCCGGCCGCCACCGGACGCTCCTCGCACCTGCTCGGTTGCGGCCGGGTCCGGCAGTCCGGTACGCGTTCCGGTCCCGCCTGCCGGGTCGGCGGACAGCCGCACCGTCCGCGCGCCTTCCGGAACACCGGCCGGCCCTGCCATGGGCATCGTGCCGGCGCCATCCACGGAACCGGCCGCCCCGGACGGCCGGCCCGGCACCCCCTCCGGCGACGCCGCCGCAGGCGACGGTCCGCCCTCGAAGCCCGGAAGCCCGGAGGGTGCCCGCGTGCCCTGCGCCCCGCTCCCGCCACGCACCGCGGACACCCCGGCCGTCGCGCCGCCCTCAGCACCAGCCGCGCTCGCCGCCCCGCCCCGCGCGCCCCCGGCCTCGTCCGGTACGCCGGGGACGGGCTCGGCGGCGCCCGCCGAGCCCCTTCCCGCCGTACCGCCCGACTCCGCAACCGCGGCCGCCGTCCGGCCACCGCCGGCGCCACCGGCTTCGGGGGCACCCACACCTTCGGGCGAGGACGACAACGCCTCGGAGGGCACCCGGCCCACCCCAGCGGACCCCGCACCCTGCCCTGTCGCGCCGGTGCCGGTGCCGGTGCCGGGGTCCACCGTGCCCACGGTCTTCACCCCGCCGGGCTCCGTGAAGGACGGTGCCTTCTCCGGCAGCGACGTGACCGCCTCGACTGCGTCGTCGACCGAGGTGGTCTCGCCTTTCCGCCCGCCCGCAACCCCGGGGGTGAGCCCGAACATGAACCCGCCGAGGAACCCCAGACCCAGGTTCCCTTCGGCGCCGGTCGCGGCGTCGGTCGCCGCCGTGCCCACCAGGCCCGACAGGCCGGCGACGACGCCACGGCCGATGAGCGAGTCCGCCTTGGGCACCAAGCGGCCGATTCCGGAGATGAGCGGGAAGGCCGCGCCGCCGATCGCGCCGCCGATCGCCATGTTCTTGATGGCGTCCCCGTCCAGGTGCTTGCGCTCCCCCGAGAGGATCTCGATGGCCTGGAGCAGGGTTTCAAGCGCAGTCATCGACGCTGTGCCGACGGTCGTCGAGATCAGCAGCTGTCGCAGGATCGTCAGGATCACCTGGCGTACGCCGGTGATCAGGGCCGGCGCCGCCGCAAAACCGAACAGCGTGTTGGCCAGCATGGCCAGTTCGACGAGGAGATACACCAGCATCACCAGGACCAGGCGGATGGTGTGCAGGAGATTGAGCAGAAAGTTGTCGGTCATCTCCCGCAGGTCGTCGGCGGACTTCGCCAGCGCCGGCAGCGTCGTGCTCAGCTGCCGCATGTAGTCGCTGAACGCGTCGGCGGGAGAGCCACTGACATTCGCCCGGACACTGGAGTTGACCGCGTTGATCTCGCCCAGCAGGCCCTCGACCTGCCGGGCGGCATCTCCCCAGATCGCCGCCTGCCGGCGCAGCAGGTCAGGGTCGGCGTCCGGCAGCGTCGTGCCGGTGAGTTTCGCCGCCCACTGCAATGCCTCGGGGACCTCGCTCATGCCTTGCCGTGGCCTCTGCCGCCGGTGCCGCGGCTACCGCCCATCTCCGACGTGAGGCTCTTCGTAACGTCCTCGGCCGCGTTGCCGGCGGTCTCGAAAAGCCGGGCCATGTCCTTGAGCCCCTGTGCGCTGCCTCTCATCAGGTCACCCACGGCCGAACCGCCCTTGACCATGCCCTCGGCCTGCGGCAGGTACCGCTCCGCGAACGCCTGCCCGGTTCTGTCGTTTCCCCACGGGGCCGAGCCCATGGCGCTCAGCTCCACGCTCAAGCCCTTGAAGAACACCGTGATGTGCTCCCCCAGCCTGGCCAGGGGCTCGCTGGCGCCCTTCAGGCCGTCGGGGTCCACAACCAGGTTGGGTTCCGCCATCTGCCTCACTCCTCGAGAACGGCGTGTGTCGACCGGCACCGACCCCGGTGCCGACCGTTGACCTGCGAGTTCACTTCAGCGCGATACGCGGCCCGTCCATGGCTCGATGCGTGATCCGCCCCTCGTCCACGTACGCCTTCACGTCGTCCGGCATGCCAGGCTCACGCGGCAGCAGCTCACCCACGTTCGCCGTTCCCCGCAGCAGTTCCGTGGCGTCCAGCCCGGCGGGAAGATGCGGCGTCATCACCTCGGCCAGCGCCGCGGTGGCCTTGGCCCTGGCTTCCTGGACGGTGGACATCACCAGGTCAGCCAGTTCCTTGGGCGCCATCCTCCGGTAGGCGCCGGTGGGGAACTCCACCTCGGTCACCTCGCCCTGCGAGCCCACGGTGACTTTCATCGCCTGCGCCTTGGCTGTCGCGGTGCCGGACACCTCTCTCATCCGACGCTGCAACTCACCGATCTGCGCGAGCTGGGACTGGTAGCTCGCGAGCAGTTCCTCGATCTCCGCGTCGTATGGCGTGGACACCTGGTCCCTCCTCTCCCGGCCGGGCGGTCTCCCCCGAAGCGGGCGGTCCGTCCGGGGGCGTGGCGGCACACGCCACCGCGCTCCGCCAGTGGACCCGACCGGGACTCCGGAGGAGAACACCAGGTCCGCAACCCTGCCCGGGTGAACGCCAAGCCTGTCCGAACAGACGCCACCGGGCCGGCGGCCAACACCGCCGGCCCGGAGCGCCCGCGAACCGGACAGCCCCCTCGACGCCCACGTCCGCCCGGCACCCGCCCCTCCCACGCGGCCAGTTCGGGCTTGGTGGCGAACGCGGTACGAAGTTCTCGCCGCGGTGCGCGACCGCATCGAGACCACGCCCTGGCGCGGGAAGCGGGGACGGACCGCCCTGCGGGTGCTGCGGGCCCATCTGAACTTCGCCGAGATCGCGGGGAGCCCTCTGCACCACGTCAGAGAGCGGCAGACCGCAGGCGTTGGGACGCTCGCGGGGCAGCTTTCCGCCGGCCCTGCAGGGCGTGCTCATGGAGCAGGTCCAGTGGACCCACCGCGAAGTCCTCACCCCGCACGGCCTGACGGCGTCGGGTGTCACACCACGTGAGGTGGATGTGCTGCGGCTGCTCGCGGAGGGCAAGGAGCTGTCGGAGATCGCGGAGCAGCTCTCGTACTCCGAGCGCACCATCAAGTACATCCTGTCCGGTCTGATGAAGCGTCTGGATCTGCGCAACCGCGCGCACGCGGTGGCCCACGCCATACGCTCCGGCCTGATCTGACCCGGCACACCGGCATGTCCTGCCCGGTGTGCCGACGCGGATCGGTTGGGCTTCCGTGAGGCGGAAGCAGTGTTGCGTCCCCGTGACGCCCTTCCGGACGATGTCGCCATCACCCAACGACGGGAGCCGCAACGATGCCGCACACCACCGCATTCGCCAGGAACCAGTGGTACGTCGCCGCCTACAGCGCCGAGGTCGGGCGCGAGGAACTGCTCGGCCGGACGGTTCTCGGGGAGCCGCTCGTCTTCTACCGGACCGAAGAGGACGGGACGCCCGTCGCGCTGCACGACCGCTGTGTGCACCGGCGTTTCCCGTTGTCGGAGAGCCGGCTGGACGGCGACCGCATCGTCTGCGGCTACCACGGGTTCACGTACGACACGACCGGCGCCTGCGTGTACGTGCCGGGGCAGAAACGCATCCCGCGCACCGCCCGGGTCACCGCCTACCCGGTCGTGGAGCAGGACTCCCTGGTGTGGGTGTGGATCGGCGACCCGGCACTCGCCGACCCGCAGACCATCCCGCGCGCCCGGCACCTCGACTCCCCCGGCTGGACGACCGTCCGCGGCATGGAGCCCATCGACGCGGACTACGGGCTGCTGGTCGACAACCTCCTCGACCTCTCCCACGAGACGTATCTGCACGGCGGATATATCGGCACCCCCGAGGTCGCCGAGACGCCGATCACCACGGAGGTCGACGAGGGCGCGGGGATCGTCCGGGTGAGCCGGCACATGGACGACGCCGAGTGCCCGCCGTTCTACGCCCGCTCGACCGGCATCGAGGGCCGGATCACCCGCTGGCAGGACATCGAGTACCACGCGCCCTGTCTGTATCTGCTGCACAGCCGTATCGCGCCGGTGGGTCTCCTGCCCGAGGCGGACGGCAGCGACCCGAACGGCTTCCACACCGAGATCACGTACGCGATCACGCCCTCCGCCGACGGCAAGGTGTACGACTTCTGGATGGTCTCGCGGGACTGGGCGACGGACGACGAGGAGGTCACCGAGTTCCTGCGGGGCAACAACCACACGGTGGTCATGCAGGACGTCGACGCGCTCAACCTCCTTCAGCGCACGCTCGGTTCGGAGCGCACCGGCTACCAGGAGCTGAGCATCAACATAGACACCGGCGGCCTGGCCGCCCGCCGCATCCTCGCCCGGCTGGTGGAGGAGGGCGACAAGCCCGCGGAGAAGGTCCTGTGAGCACCGGTCCCACCGGCGAGATCTACCGCATCGACTGGCTGCCGGGCACCGACGTGCTGCACGGCACCTGTCACTGCGGCGCAGAGCACACCGCGCAGGACCCGATCGAGATGTGGGAGTGGATGCTCGGCCACCCCGAAGGACACCGGCCGCGAGGAACCGACTCATGAGCGTGCACGAAGCCGAACTCATCGTGTCAAGCCGCGAGTTCGCAGCCGACGGGGTGCTCGCCCTCACCCTGCGCCACCCGTTGGGCGAGCCGCTCCCGGCCTGGGAGCCGGGCGCCCATGTGGACCTCGTCCTCGGCCCGGAGCTGGAGCGGCAGTACTCGCTGTGCGGCGATCCGGGCGACCGTTCCGCCTGGCGGATCGCGGTGCTGCGCGAGCCGTCCGGGCGGGGCGGATCCGCCCATGTGCACGAGCAGTTGAGGGCGGGTGACAAGGTGCGGGTGCGCGGGCCGCGCAACCATTTCGCGCTGCGTCCGGCCCCCCGCTACCGCTTCGTCGCGGGCGGCATCGGCATCACCCCCATTCTGCCGATGCTGGCGGCGGCCGAGGCGGCGGGCGCCGAGTGGAGCCTTCTCTACGGCGGCCGCAGCCGTGACTCCATGGCCTTCACAGGGGAGTTGGCGCGCTACGGCGACCGGGTGACCGTCGCCCCGCAGGACGAGACCGGTCTGCTCGACCTCGGTTCCGTGCTCGACGCTCTGCCCGAGGGCACCCTCGTCTACTGCTGTGGTCCCGGTCCGCTGCTGGACGCCGTGGAGGAGCGCTGTCCGCTCGGCGCGCTCCGGGTCGAGCGGTTCCAGGCGAAGGAGCAACCGGTCGGCGCGGACGCCGAGTTCGAGGTCGAGCTCGCCCGGAGCGGCCGGACGCTGACCGTCGCGGCGGGTGTCTCCGTGTTGGACACCGTGCGCGCGGCGGGCGTCGAGGTGCTCTACTCCTGCACGGAGGGCACCTGCGGCACCTGCGAGACCGACGTCATCGAGGGTACGCCGGAGCACCGGGACTCCGTCCTCGGTCCGCAGGAGCGGGAGGCCGGGGAGACGATGATGATCTGCGTGTCCCGGTGCAGGGGAAGGAAGCTCGTCCTGGACCTGTGATTGAGGGGGGCGCCCCGCCCCCCGCCGGCCCTCCCCCTCGCCGCCCTCCCCCCTCCATCACCCCCGGCCGCGGTGGACATGCCACACCCGCCCGACTGTCAACAATTTCGTCAGCCAAACCCATTGACCCCGTCGGACGGCGGGCTCTACGTTCCCTGCACGCCCACAGAGCACTACTGTGCGGTGTGCGCACAGCCTGTCGGAACACCGTTGTCTGCACAGGAGGAGCCTTGCGTCGTCTGCTCGCCGGTCTCGCGGCCGGCACCTTCCTGCTCGCCACGGCGGCCTGTGGCTCGTCCGGTGACTCCGGCACCACTGCCGGGAGTTCGTCGTCCTCGGGCACCACGACCGTCAAACTCGGCCTCATTCCCATCGTCGACGTGGCGCCCGTCTACCTGGGTGTGAAACAGGGCTTCTACGACAAGCGCGGCCTGAAGCTGTCGATCACCACCGCGCAGGGCGGCGCGGCGATCGTGCCCGGAGTGGTCAGCGGGCAGTTCCAGTTCGGCTTCAGCAACATGACGTCCCTGATGGTCGCGCAGTCCAACAACGTTCCCGTGCATGCCGTTTCGAACGGCATCGCCTCAACGGGCTTACAGGGCAGGGACTTCGGGGCGATCACGGTGAAGAAGGGCAGCCCGCTCAGGTCCGCGAAGGACCTGGAGGGCAAGAAGGTCGCCATCAACACCCTGAAGAACATCAACGAGACCGCGGTGCGTGAGTCGGTGCGCAAGGCGGGCGGTGACCCGGACGGGGTGAAGTTCGTCGAGCTGGCCTTCGACCAGATGCCCGCCGCCCTGGACAGCGGGCAGATCGACGCGGCGATGGTCGTCGAACCGGCGCTGGCGACCATCAGGAGCCAGGGCGGTGTGGAGATCGCCTCGCCGCTGGTGGACGTGGCACCGAACCTCACCGTCGCCATGTACTTCACCTCCACCCAGTACGCGCAGAAGAACCCGGAGGTGGTGAAGAAGTTCCAGGAGGCCACCGCGGAGTCCCTCGCCTACGCAGACGCGCATCCGGACGAGGTCCGCCAGATCGTCACCACCTACACCAAGATCCCGGCATCGGTGCTGGCACAGGTGACGCTGCCCAAGTGGCCCGCCGAGGCGAACCGTTCGTCGATCGAGGCGCTGGAGAAGCTGGGCGAGCGCGACAAGCTCTTCAAGTCGGCCCCGGACCTGGACAAGCTGCTGCCGTGAAGGGCGCGAACCTCGCACTCGGTGCGGCCGGGCTCGCGGCCTTCCTCGCCCTGGGCGAGGCGGTGCCGCGGCTCGGACTGGCCAAGGAGGCCTATTTCCCTCCGACGAGCCGGATCGCAGGCGCGCTGGCCGACGAGCTCGCCGATCCCGCCTTCTGGACTGCGCTCGGTGACACCCTCACCGGCTGGGCCCTGGGCCTGGCGATCGCGGTGGGCGCCGGGATCGTGGCCGGCGTGATCATCTCGGTCGTCCCCCACCTCCGCGAGGCGACGGCCTCGACGATCGAGTTCCTGCGCCCGATCCCGTCGGTGGCCCTGATCCCCCTCGCCGTGCTGCTGTACGGCACCGAACTGCGCTCGGTCCTGCTGCTGGTCGTCTACGCCTCCTTCTGGCAGATCCTGATCCAGGTCCTGTACGGCGTCCAGGACGTGGACCCGGTCGCCGAGGAGACCGCCCGCTCCTACGGGCTGGGCACCTGGGCGCGGATCCGGCATGTGCTCTGGCCGACCGCGCTGCCGTACGTCATGACCGGCGTGCGGCTCGCGGCGGCCGTCGCGCTGATCCTCGTCATCACCGCCGAACTGGTCATCGGGGCACCGGGGTTGGGGGCGCGAATCGCCGTGGCGCAAACCTCGCAGGCGGTGCCCGAGATGTACGCCCTGATCGTGGTCACCGGGGTGCTGGGGCTGCTGATCAACGTGGGCGCCCGGTCGGTGGAGCGGCGTGCGCTGGCCTGGCACCAGTCGGTGCGCGGGGAGGTGGCGGTGTGAGCGGGGCATCCCCGGCCCGGGCGAGGCCGAGCGTCTGGCGGCGCGTCCTGCTGCGGCTGCTGTTCACGCTCGCCCTGCCGGCCGTGCTGGTCGGCGCGTGGTGGGTGGCGTCCGACGGGAGTACGGACGTGTACTGGCCGCCGCTGCGTACGATCCTGAAGGCCTTCCCCGACGTGTGGACGGCCGAGCGACTGCGCGCCGACGTCCGGCCGAGCCTGTTGAGGCTCCTCGGCGGTTACGCGACGGCGACCGTCGTCGGGGTCGCGCTGGGCTCGGTCATCGGCTCCTACCGGCGGGTGCGGGCGGTGTGCGAGCCGGTCCTGGAGTTCCTGCGGGCGGTGCCGCCGCCCGTCCTGGTGCCCGTCGTGATGCTGTTCGCGGGCATCGGCGACACCATGAAGGTCGTCGTCATCGCGAGCGGCTGCGTATGGCCGGTGCTGCTCAACACCGTCGAGGGCGTACGGGCGGTGGACCCGGTGGTGGCGGAGGCCGCGCGGTCGTACGGCATCACGGGGGTCGCCCGGTTGCGCCGCGTGGTGCTGCCGTCGGCGAGCCCGCAGATCTTCGCGGGGCTGCGTCAGGCGCTCTCGATCGGCATCATCCTGATGGTCATCAGCGAGATGTTCGCCGCGAGCAACGGACTCGGGTTCACCATCGTGCAGTTCCAACGCGGCTTCGCCGTGGCGGACATGTGGACCGGCATCCTGGTGCTCGGTCTGCTGGGCTTCGTCCTGTCGCTGCTGTTCCAGGTGGTCGAGCGCCGGATGCTCGGCTGGTACCACGGTCTGCGCGCATCCACCCGGCGGTCCCCGTGACCCTCGCGAAAGGGCGTTCCATGCACCCGCGTCTCGCCGTATCCGGCCTGCGGAAGGTCTACGAGGGGTCCGGGCGCCGGGTCGAGGCGGTGCGCGACCTGACCTTCACCGTCGAGGCGGGTGAACTCGTCTGTCTGGTGGGGCCGTCGGGCTGCGGCAAGACCACCCTGCTGAAGTGCCTGGGCGGGCTGCTCGCGCCGACCTCCGGTGAGGTGCTCCTGGAGGGGCGGCGGGTGACCGGGCCGCCGCCGGACATGGCGTTCGTCTTCCAGGAGTACGGGCGCAGTCTCTTTCCGTGGATGCGGGTCGGCGAGAACGTCGAACTGCCGCTCAAGCAGAAGGCGTTGTCGAAGGCGCGGCGGCGGGAGCTGGTCACGGACGCCCTTCGGTCGGTCGGCCTGGCGGACGCGTTCACGGCGTATCCGTGGCAGTTGTCGGGCGGGATGCAGCAGCGGGTGGCGATCGCCCGGGCGCTCGCCTACGAGCCCGGGGTCCTGCTGATGGACGAGCCGTTCGCGGCGGTGGACGCGCAGACCCGCGCCGATCTGGAGGACCTCGTCCGAGGGCTCTGGCGGGAGCGGGGAATCACCATCCTGTTCGTCACGCACGACATCGACGAGGCCGTCTATCTCGGCGAGCGGGTCATCGTCCTGTCCGCCTCCCCCACGGTCGTCCAGGAGCAGCTGAAGGTCGATCTTCCGCCGGAGCGCGACCAGTTGCACACGCGCGTGGCCCCGCGCTTCGCCGAACTGCGGACCCAGGTGTACGAGCAGATCCAGACGGCGAAGCGCGGGGTCCCCGTGGACCGCGTCACGAAGTCGGGTACGCCTCCGCCTCACTGAATTGCCCGGCCGGCCAACCGGTGTTGGCGGTGACGTTCAGCCGCGGCCAACGCAGGTCCGCGGTGGCCGGAAGGGCGACGGTGACGGTGTTGCCGCTCGCCGGGTCGAAGCGGTAGCCCCGTGCGGCGACCACCGTCGCCGGGTCCTCGATGCGGTCGACCGGGATGTCGCCCTCGGGCAGGCCGAGTTCCTCGCCCTGGTGGACGTAGGCCGCGCCGGGCAGCGCCGGCGACAGCAGGGCGGCGGCCCGGACGCGCCGGGTGCCGCAGGCGATCGGGACGCGGGGCCGACGTGCGCCGACCAGGGCGCCGTCGGCGACCTGAACGCCGACGGTGCCCGGTCAGACCTCGGGGGCCGGGACCACGCTGAGGTGGCTCGCGGTGCGGCGCGCGGTGCGTGTTCTGCGGGGGGCGGAGGCCGGGCGGGTGGCGCGGAGCACCATGGTCAGTCGGGTGTACCCCATGTCCTGCAAGGTCCTGGGGGTGTCGCCGACGATGCGGCACTCCGTGGCGCCCCAGCGCGGGTCGGGATGCAGAAGGGGGCGGACCGCCCCGTCGTGCTCGACGGCGCCCTCGCCGACCGCGCGGATCCAGTGCGGCAGCCCGTGCCGGTAGGCGGCCTCCATGATCGGATCCTGGGCGATGTCACGGCGGATCGCCTGCAGCCCGTGGTCGTGACCCTGACGCTCCATGGCCGCGGCGAAGCGGGCGAGCATCGGCAGACACCAGCCGGCCTCGTGGTCCCCGAGAACCGAGGGGGCGTCGGGGTGGAAGAGGACGAACCGGAGGAAGTTGTCACCCGGCAGGGCCGTCGGATGCGGGCCCACGTCCCGGAAAAGTGACGCGAAAGCGGCGTTGGAGAGAACGACGTCCCAGCGGTGGTCGAGGACGACGGACGGGAAGGGGACGGCCTCCAGGTAGGTGGCGTAGTCCTGCAGGTACGCCTGGGCTTCGAGACTCTCGGGGACGGGCCGCGGTACGGACCGCTGCCCTCCTGCCTGATACGCCATCGGGAGGTCACCCCTCTTGCCTCTGCGGCCTTCACGCGGCGCCTCGATCCTGCTGCCCCGACGCGAGCGGTGTCAACTATCGTGGCATTCGGCGCTTGTTGACGGCTGAAATTGGCCACAGTTGTGGCGAGACCTGGATGTGAGTTCGAAAGACCGGCTACTCTCCACGCAGTCACGGCGACCGTCTGTTCTGGTGATCGTGTGTCTGTGAGAGGGACGTGAGAGACCTAGGAGACCTGTCGGTGGCGGAGGATGGCATCGAGGTTCCGGGCACCGTGGCGACGCTGCTGCTGTCGGCCGTCGTCGCCCGTGTCGCCGCGCTCGCCGACCGGCTCGGCGTGCCGCACGCGGAGGTCTTCGGCACCGGCCGGCTGTCCGTCGCCTCCGGTGTCCCGGAGGCGGTGGTCAGGGCCCTGCTGAGCGGCCGGCCCGCCGGTGAGCCCGATGTGCAGGCCCGCTTCCTGCAGCGCCTGGACCTGTTGCGCCGTACGCGGCTCAAACCGAACGGCCGCAAGTACACCCAGCAGGAGATCGCCGACGGCGCCGGCATGTCGCGCCAGCAGGCGGGCGCCCTCATCAACGGCGACCGGCGTCCCACGATGGAGCACTGCGACGCCCTCCAGCGTTTCTTCCGCGTCCACGCCGGCTTCCTCACGGCCGAGGACCCGGAAGCGCTCGCGGGCGCCCTGCAGCACACCGAGCAGGAGCTGCTGCAGAAGCTCGCCGCGCGGGAGGCGGCCGCGGCCGCCGAGGACCCGCTGGAGCGGCTGCTGCAGGACCACGGCGTACGCGGGATCGCGTGGCGGGCCGCCCAGCTGCCCACCGACCAGCACCGCGACAAGGTCGCCGAGTGGCTGGACATGCTCCTGGAGAGCGTGAAGCGGCCCGAGTCGTGATCCGGGGGAGAAGCGTGAGCATCGCCAGGGAAATGCGCCGCCTCAGCGGCGAGTTGGTCGCGGAACTGACCCTCCCGGCCCCCGCCGTGCCGGTCGACCTGTACACCGCCCTGTGCGACGGGATGAGCAGACGACGCGGCCGCCCCGTGCACTTCCGCATGGCCTGCTTCCCGACCGACACGGCCAGTGGACTGTGGCTCGACATGGCCGACCAGGACCTCGTCGTCATCGAGGAACGCACCGCGCCCGACCACCAGTTGGTGATCCTGGGCCATGAGCTGTGGCACATGAAGGCGGGCCACTGCGGCGAGCACGTCGAGGGCGCCGCGGTCGCGGCCCGTCTACTCAACGAAGGGGCGGATCTGCAGGCGACGGTGCGCAGCGTCGCCGCGCGCACCCGTTTCGACCTGGCCGACGAGAGGGAGGCCGAGAGCTTCGGGCTGCTGCTGGCCAGCAAGTGCCGTATCTGGCTGCCGGGTTCGTCGCCCCGAGAGCGGGGGCAACGGGACCATCTGGCAGGCCGGATCGAGGCGTCACTGGGCTATCTGGGGCCCCAGAACTAGGCCCGGCCGGCGGCCGTTTCCAGGGGCGCCCCGTGCGGTCGTGCGGCGGTCAGGTCGCGCTGCGCTCGCTCGCCCCGCGCAGGTCCCGTTCCGCGCCGTCCGGCAGGCCCGTCGTCCCCGCTGCGGGCCGGCCCTCGCGCAGCAGCCGGCGCCAGTGGTCGCGGCTCCAGTCGGCCGGGGCCGTGGTGCGGGTGAACTCCTCGACGAGGTGGCGGAACCGGGCGGGGTCGCTGTGGAACGGGAAGTGGCCGGCCCCCTCGAAGATCTCCAGCCGGCTGCCGGGCATCGCCTCGTGGGCGCCGTACGCGTGCCGCACGGGCACCACGCTGTCCCGGTCGCCCCACAGCAGCATCGTCGGCATACCGGCCGTCAGGTAGCAGCGGTCCAGCATGGTCACGACCTGGCCCCGCCAGTCGACCACCGCGCGCAGGGTGCGGATGAAGGCGTTGCGCGCGGTCTCGTCCGGCAGGGCGTCGACGAGGTGGAGCAGGTCCGGGGCGTCCTGGCCGAGATCGGTGTCCAGCAGTCTCATCAGGCCGACGGCGAGGCCGACCTGGAACCGCGCGCCCGGCAACCGGAGGGCGGACAGCGCCAGATGGGCGCCCGGCAGCGAGACCAGCCGCAGGGCGGGGTTGACCTCCCGGCCGACACCGCCCGCGCTGACGAGGATCAGCCGTTCGGTGCGCTCGGGGAACTGGTAGGCGAACTGCATCGCCACTCCCCCGCCCAGCGAGTGCCCGACCAGGGTCGCCGACTCGATGCCGAGCGTGCTGAGCAGATCGCGCAGGCCGTTGGCGTACGCGGCCACCGAGTAGTCGGCGCGGGGCTTGTCGGACGCGCCGTGGCCGAGGAGGTCGGGAGCGATGACGGTGTGGGTGCGGGCGAGGCCGGGGATCAGTTCGGCCCAGGTCGACGAGGAGTCGCCGATGCCGTGGATGAGGACCAGCGCCGGGCCCTCGCCGGCCATGCGGAAGGCGCGCCGGTATCCGTGCACGACCCGGTACCGCAACCTCGGTTCACCACCGCCCACCGGGCGCAGCCGGACGGCGCGCGCCGGGCGCCGCTGCGGGGCGTCGACCACCCGCTCACCTCCCGTTCTCCTGGCCGCCGACGGTCCGCCGGAGGCCCTTCACACCAGCGTAGGACCCCTTTCCGCCAGGGGATTTCCAGGAGGTTTCGCCTCCGCTAAGCGGGCGAACGGGAGCCGGGCCGGGCCGGATTGTCAGTGGTGGGCGGCAAGCTGGGGGGTGCGCCGCCGTGCGGGGGCGTACGCGCCGTCAGGGCGCGGGGGACACGACGCCGACACGGGGAGAGCCGACCGATGCCCACTGCCGTACTGACCGACCGCGAGCGCACCGCCGTACAGGCCTACCTGCGGCTGCTGCACACCGTGCGTGCCGCCTTCGGCGACGAGGGGGACACCAGTGGCGCCGGGGCCCCCGGTCCGCCGCACGACCGGCTGCCCCCGGTGGTTCCGCCCGCCGTTCTCGCCGAGGCGGAGCAGGCCCTGGCCGACGCCGGTCTGGCGGGCAACGAGGAGGAGTTCTTCCGGCTGCTGCACAGCTGGTGTCCGGGCCGGTGACCGCGTGGGCGGTCGCCTCAGCCGTGGTGCACCGTGACCGCCGTGGCCACCAGTCCCCGCCGGACGGTCCAGCGGCCGTCGAAGTGCCCGAGCCGGTGGCCGCCGACCACCGGTCCGGGGACGAGCAGCCGGGCCCGGAAGGCGCCGTGCGGGCCCCCGGCCGGGCCGGTGGCGGGGGTGAGGTCGATGTCCGCCTCGCTGAAGTCCAGCCACTTGCGGGTGAGGGGGAACCACGCCTTGTAGACGGACTCCTTGGCACTGAACAGCAGCCTGTCCCAGTGCACCTCGGGGCGTTCCGCGGACAGTCCGCGGAGCCGCTCCACCTCCGCGGGCAGGGCGACGGCGGACAGGACACCCTCGGGAAGAGGCTCGTGGGGTTCGGCGTCGATGCCGAGGGAGGCCAGGTCGGCGGCCCGGACCAGGGCGGCCGCGCAGTAGCCCGCACAGTGGGTCATGCTGCCCGTGAGGCCGTCCGGCCACTGCGGGGCCCCGCGCTCGCCGGGCAGCACGGGCTGCGCGGGCACACCGAGCTTCTCCATGGCGCGCCTGGCGCAGGCACGTACGACCGTGAATTCGCGGCGGCGCTTGGCGACCGCCCGCGCCACCAGCACCTCTTCCTGCGGGTACAGCGGGGCTCCCCCGAACTCGCGGACGCCCTCCTCGCCGAAGGCCTCCACCGCCACCACCGACTCCGGCAACAGGTCGTCGATCACTCGGTCCCGGCCTCCCTGGGCAGGATGCGGCGCAGCCGGCCCGGCGGCTGCGCGCGCTTGCGCCACTCGCGGGGATAGCCCACCGACACCTCCTCGAAGCGGACGCCCTCGTGCCAGGTGGTCCGCGGGATGTGGAGGTGGCCGTAGACCATGGTCTCGATCCGGAACCTGCGGTGCCAGTCCGCCGTCAGCCCGGTGCCGCACCACATGGCGAACTCGGGATGCCACAGCACGTCCATCGGGTGCCGGTGCAGGGGATAGTGGTTGACGGGGACGATCGGCAGGTCGTCGGGGATCTCGGCGAGCCGCCGTTCGGTCTCGGCGACGCGGGCCCGGCACCAGGCCTCACGGGTCGGATACGGGTCGGGGTGCAGCAGGTACTCGTCATTGCAGACGATGCCGGTGCCCTGCGCGTAGGCCAGCCCCTCCTCCTTGGTGGCGCAGCCGGCCGGGAGGAACGAGTAGTCGTACAGCAGGAACAGCGGCGCGACGGCCACCGGCCCGCCGGGGCCGTCCCACACCGGGTAGGGGTCCTCGGGTGTCGTGACACCCAGGTCGCGGCAGACCTCGACGAGGTGCTCGTAGCGGGCGACCCCGCGCAGGGTGACCGAGTCCGTGGGATGGGTCCACAGCTCGTGGTTGCCCGGGGCCCAGACGACCCTGCGGAAACGGCCGGCGAGGGTCTTCAGCGCCCAGCGGATGTCGGCCACGTTCTCCGAGACGTCGCCGGCGACCAGCAGCCAGTCCTCGTCCGACTCCGGGGCCATGGCCTCGACCAGGGCGCGGTTCTCCGGGTAGCCGATGTGCAGATCGCTGATGGCCAGCAGTCGTCCGGCGCCACCCTCCGTCGACGTCACCTTGCGCCCCCGCTCACGAGCCCACGCTCCGCATCCTCACGACTACACCAGTGCCACCACGAGAACACACTCACGCGTGCGGTACAAGGTCGGATCCGGTCCCCCGCCGTACCCGGACACCGGCTCCACCTGCGCCGGAGCACGCCTCTACCCGAACACGTGCCTCACGTGAACAAGATCGGCAAATCCGTAACACGCGCGTTGCACGTTGCACCCCCGGGAAGCCGTATGATCGCCCCAACACCACCGCCATGGACGTCCCTTCACGCAGGGCGGTTTTGGTGACCCCCAATCCCCCTGCCCGGGCCGGGCCTGCTTTGCCCTGCCCGCAAACCGTGAAAGGCGGCCTGCATGGTCTCTCGCGTACGCGTCTGGCTCAACCGCACGTACGCGGAGAACGTGTTCTTCACGGATCAGCTGCGACGAAATCCCAGCGACCGCGCCGTCGAGATCCACGCCACGCACGGTGACGCCGACTCCCCCGTACTGGCCGCCGCCGACACCGCGGAGCTGGAGCCGGAGGGCCTCTCCCCGGCCGCGTACGTCGAGTACGCCCTCGCGCAGTGCAAGCGCCGGAGCATCGACGTGTTCGTGCCCCGGCTGCACCAGGCGGCCGTCGTGGCGCACCGCGCCGACTTCGACGCGGTCGGCACCGCACTGCTGGCGCCGCCGCCGGAGGCCGTCGCCGTCTTCCACGACAAGGTGATCGCCTACGAGGCCGTACAGGCGGTCGGCGTGCCCGTGCCGCCGTGGTACCGGGTCCGGACGGCCGACGAACTCGTGGCAGCCGTGGAGGAGTTGGAGGAGGCCGGGCACCGGGCTTGCTTCAAGCCCGCGTCCGGCGCGGGCGGGGTGGGCTTCCGGATGATCACCCGCGCACCCTTCTCGCTGACGCATCTCAGCGGTTTCCCGAGCCCGTACGTCCAGCTGGACATGGTGGTGGAGGCGCTGAGGCAGGCCGCGGACCAGGGCGAAGAGCAGGTCGACTGGCTGGTCATGCCGCGCCTCGAGCAGCCGGAGGTGTCCGTGGACTGCCTGACGGGACCGGACAACAGGCTTCGGATGGCCATCGGGCGGACGAAGAACGGCCGCCGCCGGGGCTTCACCCTGCACGAGCAGTGGCTGGAGCCCGCACGGCTCATCGCCGAGGGCTTCGGGCTGCACTACCTGTCCAACATCCAGTTCCGGATGTTCGGCGACCGGCCGGTCCTGATGGACGTCAACACCCGGCCGGCCGGCGGTCTGCACCAGCTGTCGCTGTGCGGTGTCAACGCCCCTTGGGCCGCAGTGCAGTTGGCGCTCGGCGAGGACCCGGGTGAGATCGTGCCGCCGTTCCTGGGGCAGGACTACTCGGTGGTCTCGGGGCCGCGTCCGCTCCGGGCGGTCACGCTGCCGCACCAGCGGGTGGAGGAGACCGCCGAGCCGTTGCTGCCGGCCATGCCCGCGCCCGCCGACTCCGTCGAGGTGACCACGGCGGGCGCCGCGCAGGCGCTGCCGCTCTAGGGAGCCCGGAGCAGACATCTCACTCACCGGTATGGACCAATTCCGTCTCTCACCTTGACAGGCGGATTGGTCCATACCAACTTTGTTGCGCACCCCCTTGCACTCCCCTGCACTCCCGAACGCCCCCATTCCTTCAGGGAGATCGCGTGCGCACCAGACCCCTCCGGCGCCCCTGGCGTCGCCTCCTCGCCCTGCTCGGCACCGCCGGACTCGCCCTCGCCGGGGCCGTGGCCCTGCCGGGCACCGCCCAGGCGGCCAACATCCTCACCAACCCCGGACTCGAGTCGGGCGCCCTCTCGCCCTGGTCCTGTACGGGCAACCTCGGCTCCGTCGTCTCCTCGCCCACCCACAGCGGCTCCAAGGCTCTGGCGGGGGCGGTGAGTTCGAGCGACAACGCCAAGTGCAGCCAGACCGTCTCCGTCCAGCCGAACACCACCTACGCGCTGACCGGCTGGGTGCGCGGCTCCTACGTCTATCTCGGCGTCGACGGCGGCGCGTCCACCTGGACGTCGTCACCGTCGGCGTACAGCCGGCTCTCGGTGTCCTTCACCACCGGGGCCTCGCAGACCAGCGCCACGATCTACGTCCACGGCTGGTACGCCCAGGGCACCTACTACGCCGACGACGTCAGCCTCGACGGACCGGGCGGCGGGGGCGGCGGCTCGGACACCCAGGCGCCGACCGCACCCGGCGGGCTGACCTCGACCGGCAGGACGTCCTCCAGCGTGTCGCTGTCCTGGAACGCCGCGACCGACAACGTCGGCGTCACGGCCTACGACGTCTACAGCGGGGCCGCGAAGGTGCTCACCGTCTCCGGTACGGCCGCCACGGTCAGCGGGCTGTCCGCGAGCACCGGGTACACCTTCACCGTGAAGGCACGCGACGCCGCCGGGAACACCTCCGCGGCCTCCAGCTCCGTGAGCGTCACGACCAGCGCGGGCAGCGGCGGCGGGACCGGGTTCAAGCAGGCCGCGCCCTATCTGTTCGAGGGCTGGGGCGATCCGCCGAGCGTGTCCACCGTGATGAGCTCGACCGGCATCAAGTGGTTCACGATGGCGTTCATGCTGGACGGCGGCGGCTGCAACCCGATGTGGGACGGCAACCGGCCGCTGACCGGCGGGGTCGACCAGAGCGTCATCAACCAGGTCCGCTCGGCGGGCGGTGACATCGTGCCCTCGTTCGGCGGCTGGCAGGGCAGCAAGCTCGGCGCCAACTGCTCCTCGGCGAGCGCGCTCTCGGCCGCGATCCAGAAGGTGATCGACGCCTACTCCCTCAAGGCGATCGACATGGACATCGAGAACACGGACGAGTTCGAGAACGAGGCCGTACAGGCACGGATCCTCACCGCTCTGAAGACCGTGAAGGCCAACAACCCCGGCCTGAAGACCATCGTGACCTTCGGGACGTCCACCACCGGGCCGACCTACTACGGCAACCGTCTGATCGAGCAGGCCAAGTCGCTCGGCGCGGACATCGACGTCTTCACCGTCATGCCGTTCGACTTCGGCGGCGGTTCGGACATGTACGGCAACACCGTGAACGCCACGGAGGGGCTGAGGAACAAGCTGAAGTCCACCTTCGGCTGGGACGACGCCACCGCCTACGCCCACATCGGCATCTCCGGTATGAACGGTCTGTCCGACCAGCAGGAGAACACCACCCCGGCGATCTGGACGTCGATCCGGGACTGGGCCAACTCCCACCACATCGCCCGGCTCGCCTACTGGGCCGTCAACCGCGACCGGCCGTGCCCGGGCGGCGGCGTGGTCAGCAACTGCTCCGGCATCAGCCAGAACACCTGGCAGTTCACCTCGATCACGGCCGGCTTCACCGGCTGAGCATCGCGGACGTCGACGGAAGTCCCCCGGGCCCCGGTCCGGGGGACTTTTTCGACGGAGGGTGTATCAGGAACCGGGGAGACCGCTCTAAAGAGTGACGGGCCCCACGGGGGAGCGACAGGGGAAGCACCGGGGCCCAGGGGGAAGCACAGGGATCAACGGGGGAAGACCGGGAATCGACGGGGGATTCCCGGCGCAATGGGGGATCGGGTCGGTCGGCCGCTGTCACGGGGAGCGGCCGGCCGGCCCGAAACGCTGTGCCCCGCCGGTCGCACGGCCGGCTCGGCGGCCCCCGGCTCACGCGATCTCGGCCGGTCAGGGCCCCTCAGAAGCGCCCCGAGCCCCGGTACACCTCCAGTTCGCCGTCCAGTTCCACCGCGAGGACCGTGGCGTGCGGATCGAGGTCGGACCCGGCAGGCGGGTCGATCCACAGCACGCCGACCGCCTCGTGCAGGCCGCCCACGACACGGTGGGCGAGTTCCGTGCCGGTGCCGAGCACCGTGACCCCGCGGACCGGCGTGACCAGGCCCCGGACACCGATCCCGGAACGCGGGACGTCGAACAGGGTGAGGTAGAGGGTGCGGCGGTCGGCGGAGAGGGTGCTGGGACCGTAGTGGTGCCCGGCCGGGAGTCCGCGCACCGTCCCGTAGACGGCCGCCTCGTGCTTGCGGATCCACTCCCCCAGGCCCTCCAGACGCTCGACCTGCGGCTGCGGGACGGTGCCGTCCTCCATCGGACCGACGTCGAGCAACAGGTTGCCACCGCCGCCGATGGTCTCGGTGAAGTAGCGGACCAGCTGGGTGAGCGACTTGTGGTTGTGGTCGTGGTGCCGGTAGCCCCACGAGTCGTTGATGGTGAGGCACAACTCCCAGGGGCCCTCCGGAGGTTCGATGGGGGCGCCCTGTTCGGGGGTGGCGTAGTCGCCCTCGCTGAGCATGCGGGCGTTGAAGACGACGTCCGGTGAGTGGGAGCGGATCAGCGCGGCGAGTTCCTTGATGCGCCACTGCTCCTCGCTGCGGTCCCACTCGCCGTCGAACCACATCAGGTCGGGCCGGTACCGGGAGGCCAACTCGGCGATCTGGCCGTCCCGGTAGGCGATGAACCGCTCCCAGGCGACCAGGTCCTCGTCCTTCGCCGAACACTCGGAGTAGCGGTTGTCCTCCATCTCCGGCGGGCGGCCAGGCTTGCGGGTGGTGGCGTAGTCCGGGTGGTTCCAGTCGGAGTGCGAGTAGTACAGACCGACCTTGAGGCCCTTCTCCCGGAGGGCGTCGGCGTAGCCGGTGAGGTAGTCGCGGCCCAGGTGGAGGCCCCCGTACGCCGTGTCCCACAGGGCGACGCCGTCGTGGTGGCGGCTGGTGAGGACGGCATACCTGGCGCCGGCGCGGGCGAACAGGTCGGCCCAGGCCCGCGGATCGTAGTGGGCGCCGGTGAAGCGGTCGAGCTGGGACATGTACCGGTCGTGGGGCACGACGTCGTCGTAGAACGACCAGGATTCCTGGACGCCGTCGACGGCGTAGATCCCCCAGTGGACGAAGATCCCCAACTTGGCGTCGGTGAACCAGGGTTGCATGGGCACGACTGAACTCCTCGGCGGGACAGGGAACTTCAGGGGTGGGGCGGACGGGCTTCGCCGGCGCGCCCGCCCCGAGGGGACCGGTGCCGACGGCGCCGGAACTGCCCGGCCGCCCGGGCCGACCCCCTGGCCCACCGGCGCGTCCCCGACGATCCACCGCCGGTCGCGGCACCTCGCGCGGGGCGGACGGGCTCCGGGAGCGCGCCCGCCCCGAGATGCCCGGAGCTAACGGCCTGTGACGGCGCGCTCCAGACGGAGCGTCAGGATCTGGAAGGGCCGCAGTACGACGGCGACCCCGCCGTCCTCGCCGACGACCACGGGCTCGAGCGGCCGTTCCAGCAGGTCGGTGACCTGTGCGCGCGCGAGCGGGAAGCCCGTGCGCAGGGTGCCGGTGGCCCGGCCACCGCGGGACTCGTAGAGCCGGACGACGACATCGCCGGACTCGTCGTCGGCGAGCTTCACCGCCTCGACGGTGATGCCCTCGCCGTGCACCGAGACGACGGGGCCGGGTGCGGTGTCCGCCGCGTCGGTGACGCGCAGCGGGAGGTTGAGGGAGTAGCCCTCGGCGACCGCGTCCTCGATGCTCGCGCCGGGGAGCAGCGCGTAGGTGAAGCGGTGCCGGCCCTGGTCTGCCTCGGGGTCCGGGACGCGCGGGGCGCGGACCAGGCTGAGGCGGACGGTGGTGGTCGTGCCGCCGTCCTCGCGGACCGTGCGGGAGACGTCGTGGCCGTAGGTGGAGTCGTTGATGACCGCGACGCCGTAGCCGGGCTCGCCGATGTGCACCCAGCGGTGGCCGGAGACCTCGAACCGGGCCGCCTCCCAGCTGGTGTTGGTGTGGGTGGGGCGCTGGATGTGACCGAACTGGATCTCGGCGGAGGAGTGCGGGGCCCGGATGTCCACCGGGAAGGCCGCCTTGAGGATCTTCTCCGCCTCGTGCCAGTCGATGTCGGTCTCGAAGTCGACGCGGGGGCTGCCGGCGCGCAGGGTGATGGTCTGGGTGATCGTCGAGCCCTTGCCGAAGGAGCGGGTGACCCGGATCGCGCCGACGAGCGGGTCCTCCTCGACGACCGTCACGGCGTCCGGGTCCAGCAGGTCGGTGTACCGGTTCTGGTAGTGCTTGTCGATGTCCCAGGCGTCCCAGTAGTTGGGAAGGTCGGTGTGCAGGCGCAGCAGGTTGCCCGGGTCGGCGAGGACCTCGCGGTTCGCCCGCAGATCGAACACGGAGGACAGGGTGCCGTCCTCCGCGACCTGTACACGGACCAGTCCGTTGTCGAGGACCCGGCCGGAGACCGTCACCGGGTTCGCTGGCTCCGCGCCGGTCAGCGGGGCGCTGCCGCTCGCGGGCACCTCGACGTAGGCCGGTGCGCCCTCGGGGGTGCGGACCACCTCGGCGCGGCCGTACGGGCTGGTGTTGAACACCCGGGGCGAGTCACCCCGTTGCCCGCCGCCCAGCGCGGCGACCGCCTCGGCCGTCAGCACCTCCAGCTCCTCGGCGACCCGCGCGTACTCCGCCTCCGCCTCGCGGTGCACCCAGGCGATCGAGGAGCCCGGCAGGATGTCGTGGAACTGGTGCAGCAGCACCGTCTTCCAGAGCCGGTCGAGCTTCGCGTACGGGTAGGCGTAGCCCGGCGCGTGCAGTGCGGCCGTGGTCGCCCACAACTCGGCCTCGCGCAGCTTGTGTTCACTGCGCCGGTTGCCCTGCTTGGTGCGCGCCTGGGTGGTGTAGGTGGCCCGGTGCAGCTCCAGGTAGAGCTCGCCGACCCAGACGGGCGCGTCCGGGTATTCCGCGCGGGCCTTGGCGAAGAAGGTGTCGGGGTGTTCGATGACGACCTTCGGCGAGCCTTCCAGGTCGGCCAGCCGGCGCGCCCGTTCCATGATCTCGCGGGTGGGGCCGCCACCGCCGTCGCCCCAGCCGAAGGGGGCCAGGGAACGTGAACCGCCGCCCTTCTCCGAGTAGTTGCGCACGGCGCGGTCCATCTCCTCGCCGCTGAACCGCGCGTTGTAGGTGTCGACGGGCGGGAAGTGCGTGAAGATGCGGGTGCCGTCGATGCCCTCCCACCAGAAGGTGTGGTGGGGGAACTTGTTCGTCTGGTTCCAGGAGATCTTCTGGGTGAGGAACCACTCGTTGCCGGCGAGCTTGGCGAGCTGCGGGTAGGCGGCGTTGTAGCCGAAGGAGTCCGGCAGCCAGACACCCTTGGTCTCGATGCCGAAGTGCTCGATGAAGAACCGCTTGCCGTGCACCAGTTGGCGGGCGATCGCCTCGCCGCCGGGCAGGTTGCCGTCGGACTCGACCCACATGCCGCCGACCGGCGCCCACTGTCCGTTCTTCACCGACTCCTGGATGCGCGCCCACACCTGCGGGTAGTTGTCGCGCACCCACTCGTACTGCTGGGCCTGCGAGCAGGCGAAGATGAAGTCGTCGTACTCCTCGGCGAGCGAGGTGACGTTGGAGAAGGTGCGGGAGGTCTTGCGCTTCGTCTCGCGGATCGGCCACAGCCAGGCGGAGTCGATGTGCGCGTGACCGACGCCGGAGATGGTGTGGGCGCTGGCGTGGGCGGGGCTGGCCAGCACGGGCGCGAGGACCGCACGGACGGCCGCGGCGCTGCCGGAGACGTCGTCGAGGTCCAGGGCGTCCATGGCGCGGTCGAGGGCGTGCATGATCTCGTGGCGGCGCGGCTCGTGCTCGCCGAGGTGGACCATGAGTTCGCGCAGCACCTGGAGGTCGAGGTCGAGGTGCCAGACCTCCTCGTCGAGGACGGCGATGTCGGCCCGGCGGAATGTGTACAGGGGGCGGTCGCCCGCCGTCAGTACGTCGCCCAGCAGGGTCGGGCCCGCGAAGTCGTTCGCCAGGATGTCCGGGTTGGAGGCCGCCTCGACCAGGTAGTCGATGCTCTCCCCGCCGGTCGCCGGGTTACCGATCGGCACGTACTGGTTGAGCGGGTTGACCGCCTTCAGCGGCGTCCCGTCGGTGAGGTGGACGAGGGCCTCGGCCTGGTTGCCGGGCCAGTCGCCCACGAAGCCGAGGTCGATGACGGCCTCGACGCGCTTGCCGGCCCACTCGGCGGGCACCTGTCCGCGCATCCGGAACCAGGTTGTGCCCCAGGGCGGGCCCCACGGGGTGTCCATCGCGAAGGGCTCGTAGGCGGCGGCCGCGGCCTCCGTGAAGGGGACGGGCTCCCCCGGCGCCTGCCAGGACTCGACGTCGAAGGGTACGGCGGCGGCGTAGATCGCGGGCTTGATGCGCTGGTTGTGGGCGCGCTCGACGCGCTCCTCGATGCGGCGGCGTTCGTCATGCATGAGCTGTCTCCAGAGAGGGACCACGAGGGCGGGGGCGGCCGGGGCCGGTGGCTGGGCGCACCGGAGGGAACGGCGGGAAAACAGGTGGAGAAAGCGCTTTCCCTCCGGTGCTCACTTAAGGTACGCCAGCCCGGGATGGACGTCGGTGTAGCCCTCGACCAGCTTGCGGGCCACGTTCACCGAGTCGACCAGCGGATGCAGCGCGAACGCCTTCACGGCCGTGGTGCGGGAGCCGGACTCGGCGGCGGCCAGCACCTCGCGCTCCACGCCCTTCACCGCGCAGACCAGTCCGGTGGCGTGCTCGGGCAGCGGGGCCACGGACACCGGATGCGCGCCGTTGGCGTCGACCAGGCAGGGCACCTCGATGACGGCGTCGGCGTCCAGCACCGAGAGGGTGCCCTGGTTGCGGACGTTGAGGATCAGGGTCGTGCGCTCGTCCCCGGCGATGGCCCTCATCAGGGCGAGGGCCACCTTCTCGTAGCCGCCGGAGAGGTCGTCGGCGTCGCGTTCGCCGGCGCCGGCCGTCTCCCGGTTCTCGGCCATGTAGGTGGCCTCGCGTTCGGCGCGGGTGCGGTCCCAGGCGGTCAGGGCCGCGGCGTCGGGGCGCTTCATCTCCTCGTAGAAGCGGGCCTGCTGGTCGGCCAGGAAGGCGCCGCGGGTCTTCTCGACCTGCTGGTAGGCCCGTACGGCTTCCCGGTTGAAGTAGTAGTAGTGCAGATACTCGTTGGGGATCGCGCCGAGGGACTGGAGCCAGTCGACGCCGAACAGCTTGCCCTCCTCGAAGGAGCCGAGCAGGCCGGGGTCGGCGAGCAGCCTCGGAAGTTCGTCACGGCCGGCGACCCGCAGACCGCGCACCCAGCCGAGGTGGTTGAGACCGACGTAGTCGATCCACGCCTCCTTCGGGTCCGCGCCGAGCACGCGGGCGATACGGCGGCCGAGCCCGACCGGCGAGTCGCAGATGCCGATCACCCGGTCGCCGAGGTGGCGGGACATGGCCTCGGTGACCAGTCCCGCCGGGTTGGTGAAGTTGATGACCCAGGCGTCGGGGGCCAGGCGGGCCACCCGCCGGGCGATGTCGACGGCGACGGGGACCGTCCGCAGACCGTAGGCGATGCCTCCGGCGCCGACCGTCTCCTGGCCGAGGACACCCTCGGCCAGGGCCACCCGCTCGTCGTTCGCGCGGCCTTCGAGGCCGCCGACGCGGATCGCGGAGAAGATGAAGTCGGCGCCGCGCAGGGCCTCGTCGAGGTCGGTGGTGGCGGTCACCCGGGGGGCGTCGGGGACGACGGCCGCCTGCTCGTTCAGTACACGGGCGACCGCGTACAGCCGGCTGTCGTCAAGATCGTGCAGAACGACTTCCGTGACCCGGCCCTCGGCGCGGTCCGTCAGGAGCGCCCCGTACACGAGCGGCACCCGGAACCCGCCGCCGCCCAGAATCGTCAGTTTCACTCTCGCACCTTTCCTGCCACGACCACCTCGACGCCCGCCTCCTCGAAGGAGGACCGGGTCGCCGGATCGACCGGCGTGTCCGTCACCACCACGTCCAGGTCCTCGGGACCGCAGACCTTCGCCATGCCCGTACCCGGGAACTTCGCCGAGTCGGCGAGCAGGACGACCTTGTCACCGGCCTTGATCATGGCCCGTTTCACCGGCACCTCGACGACCGTCGTGTCCATCACCTGCCCGCCCGGACGCACTCCACTGGTGCCGAGGAAGACCCAGTCTGCGTGCAGCTGGCGCAGGTTGTCCTCGGTGAGGAAGCCGACCAGGGAGCGGTACTCGCGGCGCACCATGCCGCCGAGCAGCACCAGCTCGATGCCCTCGTCGTCGGCGAGCTCCTCGTAGACCACGAGGTTGCTGGTGATGACCGTCAGCCGCCGGCCGTGCAGCTGCCGGGCCAGGCGGTAGGCGGTGGTGCCGATGTCGAGGAGGACCGACTGACCGTCGGCGACCATGGCCGCGGCGTGCGCGGCTATGGCGTCCTTCTCCCCCACGCGCACCTCGGCGACCTCGGCGAAGGGCTGGTCGCCCTCCTCCGCGACGGCGCCGCCGTGTACCCGGGTGAGCAGGCCGTCCTCCTCGAGTTTCACCAGGTCACGCCTGATCGTGGCAGGGCTCACACCCAGCTGCTCGGAGAGATCGGTCACGGCCGCGGGGCCACCGGAGCGCAGGGCCCGCAGGATGAGTTGATGTCGTCGTTCTGCCAGCACGGCGTGAACACTACTCGTCATCTTCAATCAAATCTATGCCCACTTCTGCTGAGGTATTGACCAATGTCGCCGAGGGGCGCACGATTCCGGTCACCGAATTGAAGAGATTTGACGAGCTCTCCCGCATGGGACGGGCTCCCCGACGAGGAGGATGTGCGTGGACGACGACCGGCCCGAGGTGCTGCTCACCGGGCTGCTCTTCTACGACCTCGTCCTCACGGGGCTCGGCGGGCCGCCGACGCCGGGCGAGGAGATCTGGACGGCCGGCATGGGCTGCGGCCCCGGCGGCATCGCCAACCTCGCGGTGGCCGCGTCCCGCTTCGGCCTCAGGACCTCGCTCGCCACGGTCTTCGGCGACGATTTCTACGGCGCCCACTGCCACGAGATCCTGGCCGGCCAGGAGGGCGTCGACCTCGGTCCGTCCCGCGTGGCGGCCGGCTGGCACACGCCGGTGACCGTCGCCCTCGCGCACGGGGACGACCGCGCCCTCGTCACCCACGGCCAGGAGCCGCCGTACTCGCAGGACGTGCTGATGGGCGACCCGCCCGAGGCGCTCACGGCGCTCGTGCACCTCGAGGCCGAGCCGCGCGCCTGGCTCGCCAAGGCGGCCGCGAACGGCACGCAGATCTACGCCGACGTCGGCTGGGACCCCACCCGGCAGTGGTCCCCCGACCTGCTCGACCAGCTCGCCCTGTGCCACGCCTTCCTGCCCAACGAGACCGAGGCGATGGCGTACACCCGCACCGACAGCGCGGTCGCCGCGCTCGGCGCGCTCGCCGAGCTGGTGCCGGTGGCCGTGGTCACGCGGGGCGCCGACGGCGCGGTCGCGGTCGACCAGGCGACCGGCGAGTACGCGGAGGTGCCCGCCCTTGACATCGATGTCCTGGACGCGACGGGCGCCGGTGACGTGTTCGGCGCGAGCTTCGTCGCCGCCTCGCTCGGCGGCTGGCCGCTCGTGGAGCGGCTGCGGTTCGCCGTCCTCGCCGCCGGGCTCTCGGTGCGCCACCACGGCGGGGCACTGGCGGCCCCCGGCTGGTACGGCGTCGACCGCTGGTGGCGCGCGCTGCGCGACCCCGACCTCAAGAGGGCGTACGGCTTCCTCGCCGACCGCGTCCCGGCGGACGTGGGGCCGCCCGTGCGCCACGCCCCGGTCACCCCGCCCGCCCCCCGGCCCTGACCGCGTCCGGGCCACGAAGACAACCTCACGCATGCCCCTCGAATTGCACCCCGTCCGCGAAGACGCGAACAGATCCGAAAGGCGGTGGGAGCTGTGCGGCTCTCACGTAGAGGCCTGCTCCGTGCGGGCCTGGCCGGTTCGGCCGCCACGGCGCTCGGCGGCCTGGCGTCCGGCTGTGCCGTTCCGACCGGTTCCACCGGCCGGAACATGGTCCTGTGGTACTGGGACGGAGGCCTGGGCGACACGGTCGTCAAGAACGCCAGGGCCCGCTACGACAGCTCGGTCGACCTGCAGGCCATCAAGATCGGTGGCTACTACCGGTCGAAGCTGATCACCACGATGGCGGGCCGCGCCCACGTCCCCGACATCGCGGGCCTGAAGGGCGAGGACATGGCGTCCTATCTGCCCAACGCCGACCAGTTCGTGGACCTGCGCACGCTCGGCGCGGAGAAGTACAGGTCCGGGTACCTGCCCTGGAAGTGGGAGCAGGGCATGGCGGACGACGGCACGATGGTCGGCTTCCCGATCGACTGCGGGCCGGTGGCGCACTTCTACCAGTACGCCGTCTTCCGGAAGGCGGGCCTGCCCTACGAGCCCGCCGACGTGTCGAAGGAGCTCGACACCTGGGAGAAGTTCTTCGCGGCGGGCGAGCGGCTCCGGCAGCGGATTCCGGGGACCTCCCTGCTCACCGACGTCAACAGCGTCTTCGAGAACGTGGTCCAGCAGGGCAGCGCGCGGTACGTCGACAAGGACCGCCACTTCATCGGCGACCAGGAGCATGTGCGCAACGCCTGGGCGCTCGCCGTGGAGGCCAAGCAGCGCAAGATCGTGTCGAACCTGGTCAACGGCACCCCGGACCAGCTGTCGGCCGTCGAGGACGGCAAGCTGCCGAGTCAGCTGGGCGCCTCCTGGGCCACCAGCGACCTGAAGAACGGCGTTCCGAAGACCAAGGGCCGCTGGCGGGTGGCCGACATGCCCGTACGGCCCTCCAACAACGGCGGTTCCTTCCTGTCGGTCACCAAGGCGTGCCGGGAACCCGAGCGGGCGTTCCAGATCATCAGCTGGATGCTCGACGCGGGGAACCAGGCGCAGGGGTTCGTGGACGCGGGCCTCTTCCCCTCGACCCCCGCCTCGTACGACCTGAAGCAGGTGCGCGAGCCGGACGAGTTCTTCGGCGGTCAGGTCACGATGGACGTCTTCGGTCCGGCCGCGCAGAAGATCGTGGTCGCCTACAACAGCCCGTTCGACGTCGCGCTCGGGCAGCCCGTCAAGGACGAGATCAAGAACGTCGGCGTCCTCGGCAAGGACCCGAAGCAGGCCTGGAGTGACGCCATGAGCAAATGCCGGCGCATCGCGAAGCACCTGGGGGTGAGCTACTGATGGCCACCCTCCCCACGCTGGAGAAGCCCCCGGCGGTCGTGGCGGACGTCCCCGTCACCCGCCCCCGCCAGGGCTTCAGGAAGTACTGGCACCTCTACGCCGCGATCTCCCCCTTCTACCTGCTCTTCTTCTGCTTCGGCCTGATCCCCGTCGGCTTCTCGCTCTACCTCTCCTTCCACCGCTGGGACGGCCTCGGCTCGATGGAGTGGGCGGGGCTGTCCCAGTACCAATACCTGCTGAGCGATTCGGAGTTCTGGAGCTCGATCGGGACCACGATCGTCATCTGGGCGCTGGCCACCTTCCCCATGATCTTCCTGGCGATGGTGACGGCCGTGATGCTGAACTCGGCGGTCCGTTTCAAGAACCTCTACCGCGTCGCCTACTTCCTGCCGAACGTCACCTCCGTCGTGGCGATCGCGATCATCTTCGGCTCGGTCTTCTCCACCAACTTCGGCCTGGTGAACGCCTTCCTCCAGGCGATCGGTCTCGACCAGATCGCCTGGCTGAACACCCCGTGGGGCATCAAGATCGCCATCGCGACGCTGATGACCTGGCAGTGGACCGGTTACAACGCGATCATCTTCCTCGCCGGACTCCAGACCGTCCCGGGCGAGCTGTACGAGGCGGCGCGCATGGACGGTGCGGGGCCGGTGCAGACCTTCTTCCGGATCACCCTGCCGATGATGCGGCCGGTGCTGCTGTTCGTGCTCGTCGTGTCGACGGTCACCGGTCTGCAGAGCTTCTCCGAGCCCCAGGTACTGCTCCAGAACACCTCGAACGACTCGACGTTCTCGGGCGGTCCGGGCCACGCCGGCCGGACGATGGTCCTCTACTTCTTCCAGCAGACCTTCGACAACAACGACTTCGGCTACGGCGCCGCCGTGGCGTGGGGCATCTTCCTCGTCGTCGTCCTCTTCTCGATCATCAACTGGCGGCTGGTGCAGCGCCGGGGCGAAGACTAGGAGGCCCGCACACCATGGCATCCATCCAAGGAACCCGGCGTACCCAGAGGATCGACGGGACGGCCCGCAGGGGGATCGCGCTGCACGCCGGCCTCGTCGTCGGCGTCCTGCTCTCGGCCTTCCCGTTCTACTGGGCCGTGATCATGTCGACGCACACGTCGTCGGAGATCTTCTCCTACCCGCCCAAGCTGCTGCCGGGCACGCACTTCCTGGAGAACCTCCGCAGCCTCTTCGACAACATCGACTTCTTCGGGTCGATGGTCAACTCGCTGCTGGTGGCGGGATCGGTGACCTTCCTGGTCCTGTTCTTCGACTCGCTGGCCGCCTTCGTCTTCGCCAAGTTCGAGTTCCCGGGCAAGCGGCTGCTGTTCGTGCTGCTCATGTTCATCTTCATGGTCCCGGCGCAGCTCCAGGCCATCCCCCAGTTCGTCATCATGGCGAAGCTCGGCTGGATCGGCTCGATGACGGCGCTGATCGTGCCGGCGGCCGCCAACGCGTTCGGCATCTTCTGGATGCGCCAGTACATGAAGGGCGCGATCCACGACGAACTCCTCGACGCCTCCCGCATCGACGGCGCGAACTTCCCGCGCCAGTACTGGCACGTGGCCCTCCCGGTGGTCCGGCCCGGCCTGGCCTTCCTCGGCATCTTCACCTTCATGGGCCAGTGGAACGACTACGCCTGGCCCCTGATCGCTCTCACCAACCCGGACAACGTGACCCTCCAGGTCGCGTTGTCCCAGCTCAACGGCACTCACGGAACCACGGACTACGGAATGGTCATGACCGGCGCACTGCTCGCCCTCGTCCCCCTGCTCGTCGTGTTCGCGATCGGCGCCCGCCAGATGATCGGCGACCTCGCGAAGGGAGCGATCAAGTGACGGATCCGCTGCTGACGCTCCGCCCCTGGGAGGCACCCGAGGTGACCTCGTGGGGACGGCTGCCCATGAACGCCGTCGACCGGCGCTCCGGAGCACACTCCCTGGACGGCGACTGGCGGTTTCAGCTGCTGTCCGCTCCGGACGCGCCGGTCGGCGGTCCCTGGTCGACGGCGGCCGTGCCCGGCGTATGGACCATGCAGACCATCCAGGGCGCTGCCGACCTTCCGCAGTACCTGAACATCCGTATGCCGTACGCGCAGTTCCCGCCCCTGTCGCCCGCCGGCAATCCGACGGGTGTGTACGAGCGGGAGGTCGAAATCCCCGCCGAGTGGGCCGGGCGCCGCATCGTGCTCCAGGTCGGGGCCGCCGAGAGCGTGCTGCTGGTGCATGTGGACGGACGGCCTGTCGGCATCTCCAAGGACTCGCATCTGGCGGCCGAGTTCGACCTGTCGGGCGTCGTACGCCCGGGCGGCCGGTCCGTGCTGCGGCTGACGGTCGTCAAGTGGTCGGACTCCTCGCACATCGAGGACCAGGACCAGTGGTGGCACGGCGGGATCACCCGCTCGGTGCTGCTGTACGCCACCGACCCGCTTCGCCTGGCCGACGTGACCGTCCGGGCGGCGCGCGACGGTGGGCTGCGGGTCGACTGCCTGGTGCGGGACGCGGGCGGGGCGCTGCCCGAGGGGTGGTACGTCAGCGGGGAGCTGGACGGGCTGCCGCTGACGCGGGACGCCGAGTTCGACCTGGCCAACGCCGAGGAGGAGCGCGTCTCCGACTTCCTCGGCGAGGCACGCCTGCGCGCGCGGGTGCCCGGGGTGCGGACCTGGACGGCCGAGACGCCCGAGCTGTACGGCCTGACGGTCCGGCTGCACCGCGCCGACGGCACCGTCGCCGACACCTCCCGCCACCGGGTCGGATTCCGCGATGTGGAGATCGTCGGCCGGGATCTGCTGGTCAACGGCGAGCGGGTCTTCATCCGGGGGGTGAACCGGCACGACTTCCACCCGCTGACGGGGCGGACGGTGTCGTCCGAGGACATGCGCGCGGACCTGGTACTGCTGAAGCGTTTCGGCTTCAACGCGATCCGCACCGCGCACTATCCGAACGACCCGGGGCTGTACGACCTCGCCGACGAACTCGGTTTCTACGTCGTCGACGAGGCGGACATCGAGTCGCACGACCACGCCCACGAGATCGCCGACGACCCGCGCTACCTGAGCGCCTTCGTCGACCGGGTCTCGCGGATGGTGCTGCGGGACAAGAACCACCCGTCGGTGATCATCTGGTCGCTGGGCAACGAGTCCGACTACGGCGCCAACCACGACGCGGCCGCGGGCTGGGTGCGCCGGCACGACCCGACCCGGCCGGTGCAGTACGAGGGGGCCGCCAAGCGCGGCTGGGCCGATCCTGGAGTGGCCTCCGACATCGCCTGCCCGATGTACGCGCCCCTGGAGGACTGCGTGGCGCACGCGCTGTCCGGGGCGCAGACCAAGCCGCTCATCCAGTGCGAGTACTCGCACGCGATGGGCAACAGCAACGGCACGCTGGCGGACCACTGGGCCGCCATCGAGGCCACCCCGGGTCTTCAGGGCGGGTTCATCTGGGAGTTCTGGGACCACGGCATCCTTCAGCGTGTGAACGACGGAAGACCGGTCGGGCGTGGGGGCGCCGGACTCTATGACAACGGTGTCGCCGCGCCCGGATACCGCTGGGCCTACGGCGGCGACTTCGGCGAGAAGGACCACGACGGCGCGTTCATCGCGGACGGCGTCGTCTTCCCGGACCGCACCCCGAAGCCGGTGATGTACGAGCACCGCGAACTCGCCGCCCCGGTACGGCTCCAGGGCGTCGGCTCCGAGGGAGTCATCCTCTCCAACCACCAGCACTTCCGCGGCCTGGAGTGGCTCACGGCCGAGTGGGAGCTGTCGCTCGCGCACGGCGGGACGCTCACCGCCCCTGCCGAGCTGCCCGAGCTGCGCCCGGGCGGGACGGCCGTGCTGCCGCTGCCGTTCGTGCTGCCGGAGGACGGCGGCGAGGCGTGGCTGACGCTGCGGGTCACGACGGCACAGGATCTGCCGTGGGCCCCGCGGGGCACCGAGGTGTGCGCGCCGCAGGTGCGGTTGCGGGCGCCGGTGCCGGTCGAGGTCGCCGCGGGTTCCGGCCGTGTCGAGATCGACGCCGACGGACTCCTCGTCCACCCCCTGCTGAGCGCCGCGCCCGCGCTGTCGCTGTGGCGGGCACCCACCGACAACGACGAGCTGGGCGGTATGGCGCTGCGCTGGCGGACCTGGGGCCTGGACGCCCTCGTGCGCAAGCTGGTGTCGGTACACCAGGAGGGCGACGGGGTGAGCGTGCTCGCCGAGTACGCGGGCACCACCGGCGTCGTCCGCCACCGGCAGGTCTTCACACCGGTCGAGGGCGGCCTCCGGATCGACGAACAGGCCGAACTTCCGCCGGAGTTCGACGACGTGGCACGCGTCGGCTCGGTCTTCGAGACGGTGCCGGGACTGGACCGGCTGGAGTGGTTCGGACAGGGCCCCTGGGAGTCGTACCCCGACCGCTGCGCAGGCGCCCCGGTGGGCCATCACCGCGCCGGGGTCGACGAGTTGTTCACCCCGTATCTGCGTCCGCAGGAGAGCGGCGGCCGGCACGGTGTGCGGAGCTTCACGCTCTCGGCACCGGACGCCACGGGCCTCGCCGTCGCGCTGGACGAGCCGCGCCAGGTCTCCGTCACGCGCTACCGCGCCGAGGACCTGACCGCCGTCACCCACCACGACCAACTCGTCCCGCGCGCCGGCTGCGTGGTGCATCTCGACGCGGCACACCGCGGCCTCGGCACCGCGTCGTGCGGCCCCGACACCTTTCCCTCCTATCTCGTCGCACCGGGCGTCCATCGCTGGAGCTGGACCCTGCGCGTCCTCTGAACCCCCTTTCCCAGCAACGGACTTCCCTACGGAGCACACGTGTGTACTTCGCATGCCCACGAACAGGGCGAGGCCGCGCAGGCCGGTGCCGGAAGACGCGGTTTCCTCCGGGCCACCGCGCTGCTCGGTGCGGCCGCCACGGCCGGCCTCGCAACTCCGGCCACCGCCGGGGCGGCCTCCGCCGAGCGGCGCCCGGACCCCGACAGCCGCCGGTTCACGCTCGCCGTCATGCCCGACACGCAGTACCTCTTCGACGGCCCGAACATCGACAAGGCACCGGTCGAGGCGTCCCTGCGCTTTCTGCTCGATCGAGGCGATGAAGGCGGTGCCGAGAACCTCGTGTTCCTGTCCCACCTCGGCGACCTCACCCAGAACGGGGCGAGGGAGGAAGTCAGCGCGATCAGCGCGGCGTTCGGGCTGCTCGACCGGCGCGGGATCGGTTACAGCGTGCTGGCCGGCAACCACGACGTGAAGTCGTCGACGACCGACCAGCGCGGCGCGACCCCGTACCTGGACGCCTTCGGTCCCCAGCGCTTCCGGGGAAAGCCCACGTTCGGCGGGGCCTCCCCCGACGGCTACAACACCTTCCATCTGTTCCGGGCGGGCGGCCGGGAGTGGATGGTGCTGGCGCTGGACTGGCGGCTGTCGGACAAGGGGTACATCTGGGCCGCCGGTGTCCTCGCCCGGCACCCGAGGACACCGGTCGTCCTGACCACGCACGAACTGGTCGCCGAGGACGACTCCCTGTCGTCATACGGGCAGCAGCTGTGGGACCGGCTGATCGAGGACCACGACCAGATCTTCCTCACCCTCAACGGCCACTACTGGCCCGCCGGCCGGGCAACGCGGAAAAACGCGGCCGGACATGACGTCCACCTGCACCTGACGAACTATCAGAACCGGTACTTCGGCGGCGCCGCGATGATCCGCCTCTACCGATTCGACCTCGACCGGAACGTCATCGACGTGGAGACGGTCTCCCCGTGGATCCTCGGCCGGGCCGCCAGGGGACTCAACGAGCTGGAGCGGCAGGAGATCGAACTGAGCGGCGACGCGGACCGGTTCACGGTCGGCATCGACTTCGCCGAGCGCTTCGCGGGCTTCGACCCGGTGCCCGCGCGCGCCGCCCGGCCCGTGGCGAAGGTGCTGGTGCGCGACACCGTCGCCTACTGGCGCTTCGACGGCCACGCCGACGGTACGGCGGTCGGCGGCACCGTCCGTGACCTGTCCGGGCGCGGCAACGACCTCAGCCTCGTCACGGTGGGCGGCGGCGCACTCACCTGGTCGGCCGACCACCACCCCGACCAACCCGGTCACGGCAGCCTGGAGTTCCAGGGATACAAGTCCCCGCTGAAGGGCGCCTACCTGCGTACGGTCGACGGCGCTCCGCTCAACTCGGCGACCTTCGAGGACGGTTACACCATCGAGGCGTTCTACCGCCTCCCCGCCGACTGGGATCCCTCGCACCACGCCTGGTCGGGCCTGGTCAGCCGGACCGGCACGGGCGGCGCCGCGGGCAGGTCCGGCGACGACCCGGACGAACCGCTCGCCACCCTCTCCCTCTCCAACGACCGGGAACCGCAGTGGGCGATGCGTCCGCTGAACCAGCAGGGCATCGCCACCAACTGGGGACAGGAGACCCCGCTGGAGACCTGGTGGCACGTCGCGGTCGTCAACGACGGCCGGCACACCACGCTGTATGTCGAGGGCTGTCCGGTGGTGCGCAACCCGAAGGCGGCGGCCGTCGGCGTCACCTCCGTCGGGCTGCCGTGGCTGCTCGGCGGTTACGAGTACGGCGGACAGATCGACCAGATCCTGCACGGCCGTCTCGGCGACGTCCGGATCGTCGCGCGGGCGCTGCCCGTCGCCTCCTTCATGAACCACTGAACCCCTCACGAGGATCACCGTGACCGAGCAGCAGCTGCCCGCCTGGGCCGATCCGTCCGTCTCACCCGCCGACCTCGACGCCCAGGGCGTGTCCAGGCGCGGACTCCTGCGCCGGGCCGGCCTGTTCGGCGCCGCGTTCGCCCTCGGCGGCGCGGCCACCCCGGCCGTCGCCGCCCCCGCCGTCGCCGCCACCGGCCGGGGCTACGGGGGCGAGGACCCACGCCTCGCCTACCTGGTGGGCGACCACCACGTCCACTCCGTCTACAGCCATGACGCGAAGTACACCTTCTCCCAGCAGGCCCGGGCCGCCGCCCGGTACGGCCTCGACTGGATGGTGTTCAACGAGCACTCCAACTTCGGGCACGCCCGGTACGGCGCCGCGCTGGAGCACAAGGAGATCCTCGGAGCCCGCGCCGCGAACCCGCGCCAGCTGATCTTCCAGGGCCTGGAGTGGTACATCCCGGCCGCGGAACACTGCACCGTGTTCGCCGCGCCCGGTCCGCACGAGGTCGACCTGCTGACGAGGTTCGAGCTCGCCTACGACGGCAAGCTGCTCGGCTACACCGAGGGAGCCGCCGGTGCGGCCGACACCGCCCGCAACGAGGCGCACGCCGTCGAGGCGATCAAGTGGCTGGCCGAGCAGCGCCGCACCGGCTACGTCGACGACGTCCTCGTCCTCGCCAACCATCCGCTGCGGCTCGGCATCGACTCCCCGCACGAGATGCGGGGCTGGCGCGACGCGGCCCCCGAGATCATGATCGGCATGGAGGGCGCGCCCGGCGCCCAGGGGGCGGCGCTCCCCGGCCGGCGCGGCGCCACGTCCATCCGCGGCGAGTACGAGAACAAGCCGTCGGCCCAGTCCTGGGCGGGCTACCCGGCGGACGCCTACCTCACGTACGGCGGCTTCGACTGGGCCACCGCGACGGTGGGCGGCCTGTGGGACTCGATGCTGGCCGAGGGCCGGCTGTTCTCGATCACCACCAACTCCGACAACCACCGGACCGTCTTCGACACCTGGAGGAACGGCGACTGGCCCGCCGGACAGAACTTCGACAACACCGGCCGGCTGCCCGACCCGGTGAACACCGACACCCCGCAGCCGGGCAGCGACTTCTGGCCCGGCCAGTTCAGCCGCACCCACGTCGGCGTGACCCGCTACGGCTACCGCGCGGTGATGACAGGTCTGCGCGAGGGACGGGTCTGGCTGGACCACGGGCATCTGCTCGACGGCCTGGAGGTCCGGCTGCGACGGGAGCACGGCAACGGACGGGGCGTCACGCTCGGCGGCCGGCTGCGGGTGCGCAAGGGCGAGAAGCTCACCCTGGACATCACCGTCACCAGCGCCTCCCGGCCCAACCCCCAGGGAATCCTGCCCGAGTTGGCGCATGTGGACGTGATCCGGGGCGCGGTGCGCGGTGCCGTCCCCGACCGCGACGCCTGGCGGGCCCCCGACACGAAGGTCGTCCACACGAAGGACGTGAGCGGCCGCAAGGGGACCTACACGCTGCGCGTCCCGGTCACCGTGGGCGACGAGTCCTGCTACCTCCGCCTGCGCGGCAGCGACGGCAACCGCAACGGCACGGGCTATCTGGGCGCCTCCGTGGACCCCCACGGCCCGATCCCCCACGAGCCGGGCAACGGCGACCCGTGGGCCGACACCTGGTTCTACGCCAACCCGATCTTCGTGGACGTCGTGAGCTGAGGCTCCCCCGAAAGGGGCGTGGGGAACTGCGCGACCGGCCACAACCGGTCCGCAGCTCCCCAGGACGTCAGCCCCTACAGCGCTACGAAGAGCACCTCACGCATAGAAACGCGACAGACTCTGCAGCACTGCCGCAGGCTTCGCGCCCCCCTCGATCTCGATGGCCCCGTCGACGGTGATCTGCACCCCGCCCGGCACCTCCTCGACCTCGGTCAGCTTCCCGGTCAGACGGATCCGCGAGCCGACCTTGACCGGCGAGGGGAACCGCACCTTGTTCAGCCCGTAGTTGACCTTCGTCGTGACGCCCTGGACGTCCAGTAGTTCGGTGAACAGCGGGATGAAGAGGGAGAGGGTGAGGTACCCGTGGGCGATGGGAGCGCCGAAGGGGCCTTCCTTCGCCCGCTCGGGGTCGACGTGGATCCACTGGTGGTCCCCGGTCGCGTCGGCGAACGTGTCGATGCGCTCCTGGGTCACCTCGATCCACTCGCTGGTGCCCAGATCGCTCCCGGCCAGCTTCTTCAGCTCGTCGAGACCGTTGACGGTGATGCTCATATGCCGTTCCTCACGGGAGAGTTGTTCAGGAGTCGGTGCCGAACCGGGAGCGCACCCGGGACTTCAGGAGCTTTCCGGAGGCGGTGCGCGGGAGTTCGTCCGCCACCACCAGCGACTTGGGGATCTTGTACTTGGCGAGCCGCCCGGCCAGCGAGGCCAGCACCTCGTCGGGGTCGAGCGAAACGCCCTCACGGGGCACGACGACCGCGCGCGGCACCTCGCCCCACTTGTCGTCGGACACGCCGATGACCGCGCACTCCACGATGTCGGGGTGGGCGAGGAGCAGGTCCTCGATCTCGGCGGGGTAGATGTTCTCCCCACCCGAGATGATCATGTCCTTGATGCGGTCGACGATGTGCACGTATCCGTCCTCGTCGACCCGGGCCGCGTCCCCGCTGCGGAACCAGCCGTCGGCGAAGGAGGCTGCCGTCTCCTCGGGCAGCCCCCAGTAGCCGGGCATGACGTGCGGCCCGCGGACGACGACCTCGCCGGTCTCGCCGACCTCGACGGGTGTGAGGTCGGGGCGCAGGACGCGTACGTCGCTGAAGAAGTGCGGGACGCCGGCCGAGCCCGCCTTGCTGACGGAGTGCTCGGCGTCCAGGAACAGCGTGCCGGGGGACGCCTCGGTCATGCCGTAGCCCTGGAGGAAGGTGAGTCCGCGTTCCTGGTAGGCGGCGATCAGCGGCGTCGACACCGGGGAGCCGCCGCAGGTCAGGATCCGCAGGCTGGACAGGTCCGCGTCCGCCCAGCGCGGATGCCGGGCCACCTGCTCGAACATCGTCGGCACCCCGAACATGAAGGTGATCCGGTGCTGTTCGATCAGGCCCAAGGTGGCCTCCGGGTCGAAGGCCTCGACCAGGACGCAGCAGCCGCCCTTGAGGAGCACCGGCAGGGTGAGCATGTTCAGGCCGGCCGTGTGGAACAACGGCGCGGAGACCAGGGCGCGTTCGTCGGCGGTCAGATCGGTGTCGACGAGGACGTTGACCGCGTTCCAGGTGAGGTTGCCGTGCGTGAGCATGGCGCCCTTGGGACGGCCGGTCGTGCCCGAGGTGTACATGATGATGCAGGTGTCGTCGGGGGTGACCGGTGTGTCGATCGGCTCGTCGGAGGCCCCGGCGAGCGCCTCCTCGTACTCGGCGCCGACCTCGACGTACGTGCGGACGTCCGTGTTCCCGGGCAGCCCGGCGACCAGGCCCGCGTGCGAGGGGCCGTAGACGAGCGCCTTGGCGCCGGAGTCGGCGAGCTGGTAGGCGATCTCGGGGCCGGCGAGGCGGGTGTTGAGGGGGACGAACACCGCGCCGAGGGTTCCGGCCGCGAACAGGGTCTCCAGGTAGGAGGGGTGGTTCGGGCCGAGGTAGGCGATGCGGTCGCCGCGTCGCACGCCCCGGGCGCGCAGGGCGTGCGCCAGGCGCGTGGTGCGTGTGTGCAGGGTGCGGTAGTCCGTCGACTGTTCACCGTGGACCAGGGCGGTGCGGTGCGGGGTCTTGCGGGCCCGGCGAGCGGGCCAGGACCCCAGTCCCTCGTTGCGCATCTTCCACGCCCCTTACGGTGTGGTCAGCCCGAGCAGACGGGCGGCGTTCTCCTTGAGGATCTTCGGCTTCACCTCGTCCTTGATCGTCAGCTTGTCGAAGTCGGCGAGCCAGCGGTCGGGGGTGAGGACGGGGAAGTCGGAGCCGAAGAGGACCTTGTCCTTCAGCAGTGTGTTCGCGTACTGCACGAGCTGCGGCGGGAAGTACTTCGGCGACCAGCCGGACAGGTCGATGTGCACGCCCGGCTTGTGCGTGGCGACGGCGAGAGCCTCGTCCTGCCAGGGGAAGGACGGATGCGCCAGGATGATCTTGAGGTGCGGGAAGTCGGCGGCCACGTCGTCCACGTGCAGCGGATTGGAGTACTTGAGCCTGATTCCGCCGCCGCCCGGGACTCCGGCGCCGATGCCCGTCTGACCGGTGTGGAACAGGGCGATGGTCCCGGTCTCCTCGATCACCTCGTAGAGGTCGTAGGCCACCGAGCGGTCGTTGGGGAAGAAGCCCTGGATGCTGGGGTGGAACTTGAAGCCCCTCACCCCGTACTCCTCGACCAGGCGCCGGGCCTGCTTCACGCCCGCCTTCCCCCGGAAGGGGTCGATGGAGGCGAACGGGATGAGGACGTCGGCGTTGGCGGCGGCGGCCTCGGCCACCTCCTCGTTCGGGACCGGCGCGGTGCCGGTCGCGGACTCGGCGTCCACCGTGAAGATCACGGCGGCCATCTTCCGCTCACGGTAGTAGCGGGCCGTCTCCTCCAGGGTGGGCTTCCGCTTGCCCTCGACCTTGAAGTAGGCGGAGGAGGCGTCGTGCAGGTCGTCGTCCAGCGAGGAGTGGCCCTTGGAGGACACCTCTGCGTGGGTGTGGACGTCGATCGCGACCAGTTCGTCGACGTTCATCGAGGGGGTCGTGGAGGGAGTGGCGGAGGGGGTCGTGGAGGGGCTCATCACGCCTCCGGGAACTTGGGGGCCGGGATGCCGACCGTCTGGAGCTCGGCACCGACCGAGGTGGGGAAGACGTCGGCCAGGGCCTCGGGCGTCCAGCCACCGTCGGCGTAGGCCGCGCGGATCTCCTGCGGATGCGACCAGAGTGCCACCTTGTCGCCGCCGATGCCGATGGCCTGGCCGGTGATGCCCCGGGCGGCCTCGGAGGCCAGGAAGGGCACCAGGGCCGCGCAGTCCTCGGGGGTGCCGAAGCCCTCGCCCTTGCGCAGGAAGTCCGGGAAGGGCTCGCCGTTCTTCAGCGCCTCGACGTACGGCGCGAAGGCGGGGATGGTCTCGGTCATCGCGGTCGCGGCGACCGGGACGATCGCGTTCACGGTGATGCCCGCGCGGCCCAGCTCCATCGACCAGGTGCGGGCGAAGGCGGCGATGCCGGCCTTGGCGGCCGCGTAGTTCGTCTGACCGAAGTTGCCCCGCTGGCCGGCCGGTGAGCCGACGAGGATCAGCGTGCCGCCCTCGCCCTGCTCGCGCATCCTCACGGCGGCGGCGCGGGCGCAGGTGAAGGTGCCCTTGAGGTGCGTGGCGATCACCGCGTCGAAGTCGTCGTCGGTCATCTTCCACAGCACCCTGTCGCGCAGGATGCCCGCGTTGGTGACCAGGATGTCGAGCCGGCCGAACTCCTCCACGGCACGGCTCACCAGCCGGTCGGCGGCCTCCGTCGTGCCGACCGGGACCACCTCGGCGACCGCCCTGCCGCCGGCCTCGACGAGGGACTTCACGGCCTGTTCGGCCACGGTCTCGTCGACGTCGTTGACGACCACGGACGCGCCGCGGGCGGCCAGGGCATGGGCGTAGGCGAGGCCGAGGCCCCGGCCGCTGCCGGTGACGACGGCGACCTTGCCGGTGAGATCGATGCTGGGCACGACGGTGTCCCTTCACATGGGGTGCTGAGTTCGGAGGTGCGGAGGTGCGGAGGTGCGGAGGTGCGGAGGTGCGGAGGTGCGGAGGTGCGACTACGAGATCGAAGCTAAGAGCAATAATTGTCGACGTCAATAGTTGTTGTCACCCGACAGGTACGTCATGCTGGAATCTGCTGCAATCTGTACGACGCACCACCCCGGAAGGGGACCGAACCCAGGGAGCCCGCCATCGCCCGCCAGGACAACGCAGTGAACGCCGCCCCGATCGACGTGGACGAGCCGTGGATGCGCGCGCTGCACGCGGACACGGGATATCTGCTGTACCGCCTGGGGCTGCGCTCGGGTCAGCTGTTCAACACGTTCCTCCAGGAGTCGGGGGTGCGGCTGCGGCACTACGCGGTGCTGCGCTTCCTCGCCACCTCCGAAGGCGCCCTCCAGCGCGAGCTGAGCGCACGGCTCGGCTACGACCCCAGCGCGATCGTCGGCCTCGTCGACGATCTGGAGAAGCTGGGCTTCGCCGAGCGCCGCCCGTCCCCGGACGACCGCCGCAGCCGGATCGTCGTTCTCACCGAGGACGGCCGCGCGTTCCTGCGCGGCACCGACGAGGCGGGCCTGCGGGTGACGAACGAGCTGCTGGACCCCCTCGACCCGGCCGAACGGGACGCGCTGCACACGCTGCTGCGGCGGATCGCCGAGGACGGACTCGGCTGATGCCGTGAGGAGGACCCGATGGACCAGGGCGCCCTCGGCATGACCGCCCGCTCCGCGCCAGGCCGGCTGCTGGCCGTGCTCGCCGCGTTCGACCACACGCACCCCGCACTGTCCCTGACCGACATCAGCCGCCGCGCCGGGCTGACGCTCACCACCGCGCACCGGCTGGTGAGCGCCCTGACCGACTGGGGCGCCCTCGAGCGGGACCCGTCCGGCGTGTACCACGTGGGGCTGCGGCTGTGGGAGGTCGCGGCGCTGGCCCCGCGCGGTCTGGCGCTGCGGCAGGTCGCGCTGCCGTACCTGGAGGACCTGTACGAAGCCACGCACGAGAACGTGCAGTTGGCGGTGCGGGACGGTTCCGAGGTCGTCTACACCGAGTGGCTGTCGGGACGTTCGGCGGTCGGCGTGCACATCCGGGTCGGCGCTCGCTGGCCGCTGCACGTCACCGGCGTGGGGCTCGCGCTGCTGGCGCACGGCGACACCGTGCTGCAAGAGGCCTACTGTGCTCGACCGTTGGTTTCCTACACCGCCCACACCATCACCGATCCGGTGCGGTTGCGCCGGGTCCTGGCCGAAGTCCGGCGAGCGGGCGTGGCGGTGAGCAGCCGTCAGGTCACCGACGACGCCCTGTCGGTTGCCGCTCCGGTGCGTGGTCCCGGCGGTGCGGTGGTGGCCGCCGTGTCGGTCGTCGTCCCGCACGCCGACGCGCAGGTCCCGGTGCTGGCACCGGCGGTACGTCTCGCGGCCCGCGGAATCTCCCGGGCTCTGGGCTGGCAGCCGGCGAGCCGCCCCGGCTGAGCAACGCCGCCCGGCACCGACCCTGGAGGCCCCACAGCCGGGGGCCGACCCGGGCAGGCCCCACAACCGGAGCGTCACCGAGCCCACGACCCGTGGGGCCGACCCAGGTGAGCGCCGCAGCCGGAGGCCGGCCGGGGCACACCCCCGGCCCGAGGGCCGACCCGAGTGAGTCGCGCAGCCCGGGCCGACCGGCGTGTGCCGAAGCCGACCAGGGTGAGCACCGTAGCCCGCCTGGCCGGCCAGGGTGAGCACCACAAGCCACGGGACTGGCCCCGGTGAGCCTCGCGGCCCCGGACCGGTCAGGGGGGTGAGCCCCCAGCTCGGCGAGATGCTCGACGACCGTGTGCCGCGTCCGCACGCAGCCCCGGGACCGATCAGGGTGAGCCCCCGCGTCGCGGGCCGGGGCGGGCAGGCGGTCGGGGTCGTGGGCGCGGGGCCGCAAGGGCGGTAGGTGTCGTGGGCCGGTGGCGGCCGGCACAGCGCGCGAACGGGGCGCAACACGGTGCAGTGAGCCACCCGCCGGGTGGCGGCCGGCGCAGCACGCAAGCGGGACGCCGCACAACGAAGACAGCCACCCCACCCGATGACGGCCGACGCAGCCCGCGAACGGGTCCCCGCACAACGAAGACAGCCACCCCACCGCAGGTCGTCCTCACTGGAATCTCAGGTTGCGACCCGGAAATTCAAAGGATCGCCCCATCTGGGAGGCGCAGGATGCACGCGCAAAGGTGGACAACTCAGGAAGGCGTGCCGTGGGCGTGTCGCACATATCGAACCGGTCCGAGAAGCGGTCGGAGGGATGGTCCCGGCGCGGGATCCTGGGCGTGCTGGGCGCCGTCCCGGCCGTCGCGCTGACCGGGTGCAGTTCCGGGTCGGCGGACGCCTCGGAGAACACGGCGGCGACCGGGGCGCCGGGTTCCGCGTCCACGAAGGCCTCGCCCGCCGCCGAACAGCCGGTGATCTCGGTCACCCCCGCCGACGGCACCAAGAAGGCCGCCTTCACCAGTCCCGTCGAGGTCACCGTGACAAACGGCACTCTCACCTCCGTGAGGGTGACGGGCAACGACGGTTCGACGCTGGCCGGCTCCCTCGACCGGGCCGGGACCAGGTGGACGTCCACGGCCAACCCCTACTCCGGCACCAAGTACACGGTCACCGCCCAGGCAGCGGGCGCCGACGCACAGACGGCCACCTTCACCACCAGGTCCCCGGGTGAGACCTTCGTCGGCTACTTCACGCCCGAGGCGGACTCCACCTCCGGCGTGGGCATGCCGGTCTCGATCAACTTCTCGCACGCCGTGTCGGACCGGGCCGCCGTGCAGAAGGCGATCACGGTGACCGCCGAGCCGGCCGTGGAGATCGTCGGACACTGGTTCAGCGACACCCGTCTGGACTTCCGGCCGCAGACGTACTGGGCGGCCGGGACGACGATCACCCTCGGTCTGCGGTTGAAGGACGTCGAGGGAACGGATGGTGTCTACGGCGTGCAGTCGAAGGAGGTCACCTTCCACATCGGCCGCGAACAGATCAGCACCGTGGATCTGAAGAGCAAGGAGATGGTGGTCGAGCGGGGTGGGGCGACCCTGGCCACCTACCCGGTCTCCGGCGGCGACTCCGACCACACCACCTGGTCCGGGATCATGGTGATCAGCGAGCGGTTCAAGCAGACCCGGATGGAGTCCTCCACGGTCGGCCTCGGCGACGAGTACGACATCTCCGACGTGCCGCACGCCCAGCGTCTGACCACCTCCGGCACCTTCATCCACGGCAACTACTGGGCCTCGACCTCGGTGTTCGGCAGTCGGAACACCAGCCACGGCTGCGTCGGCCTGCACGACGCCAAGAGCGCGAACGACAGCTCCGTCGCGGGCTACGAGTTCTACGCGAGCTCGATGCTCGGCGACGTGGTGATCGTGAAGAACTCGGACGAGAGGACCGTCGACGCGGCCAACGGCCTCAACGGCTGGAACCTGTCCTGGGCGGACTGGCGGGCGGGCAGCGCGCTTTAGCACGTTTGCGTGGTTCAAGCCCTGAACTTCCTTGAAGAGGAAGGACTTTCCTTGCTTTAAGTCTTGACGGCCTCCGGGACGGAGAGCACATTGGGCCCACTTTGAGAGCGCTCTCAAAGGCTTTCGAAGCCACCCGCGCCCATCACTCCGTACCCGAGAGGCATCCCTCCCATGAGCGCAACCTCCGGCATACCCAGACGGCGACGCGCGCTCGTCGCCGTGCTCAGCACACTCGGCCTGGCGGCCGCCGCCGCGGCAGCCGTCACGCTGCCCGCGAACGCCTCCGCGCCCACGCCCCCGACCGGCTGGTCGCAGGTCTTCCTCGACGACTTCACCGGCGCCGCCGGCACCGGGGTGAACAGCACCGACTGGCAGTACAGCACCGGGACTTCGTACCCGGGCGGACCTGCCAACTGGGGCACCGGCGAGGTCGAGACGATGACCAACAGCACCAGCAACGTCTCACTCGACGGCAACGGCAACCTGCGCATCACCCCGCTGCGCGACTCCGCGGGCAACTGGACCTCGGGCCGCATCGAGACCAAGCGGACCGACTTCCAGCCCCCGTCCGGCGGCAAGCTGCGGGTGGAGGCACGGATCCAGATGCCGAACGTGACCGGCACCGCCGCCGAGGGCTACTGGCCCGCGTTCTGGGCGCTCGGCGCGCCCTACCGCGGCAACTACCAGAACTGGCCGGGCGTCGGCGAGCTGGACGTCATGGAGAACGTCCAGGGCCTGAACAAGGTGTGGGCCACGATGCACTGCGGCACCAACCCGGGCGGCCCGTGCAACGAGACCACCGGCATCGGCAACTCCGTCGCGTGTCCGAACACGACCTGCCAGTCCGGCTTCCACACCTACGCGATGGAGTGGGACCGCTCGGTGAGCCCCGAGGCGATCCGCTTCTACGTCGACGGCGTCAACTACCACACCGTCACCGCGAACCAGGTCGACGCGACGACCTGGACCAACGCCACGAACCACGGCTACTTCGTCATCCTGAACGTCGCGATGGGCGGCGCCTTCCCGGACGCCCTCGGCGGCGGTCTGGACGGCGCCACCGAGCCGGGCCACCCGATGGTGGTGGACTACGTGCAGGTGCTCCAGGCCGCGGGCGGTGGGAGCGGTACCACGCCTCCGCCGTCCGGCAGCCGTGACGCCTACGGCACGATCCAGGCCGAGTCCTACGACAGCCAGTCCGGCACCGCAACCGAGACGACGACCGACACGGGCGGCGGCCAGGACATCGGCTCCCTCGCGAACGGCGACTGGGCGCTGTACAAGGGCGTCACCTTCGGTTCCACGGCGGCGACCCAGTTCGGCGCGCGGGTCGCCAGCGGTGCGGCGGGCGGGGTCAGCGGACTGGTCGAGGTACGCCTCGACAGCCGTACCGCCACGCCCGTCGGCAGCTTCGCGGTGGCCAGCACCGGCGGCTGGCAGAGCTGGCGGACGATCCCGGCGAACATCAGCTCCGTCACCGGCACCCACGACGTCTACCTGACCTTCACCAGCGGCCAGCCGGCGGACTTCGTGAACGTCAACTGGCTCACCTTCGGCCACTGATCGACGGCCGCGCACGCTGGGCGGTTGACCTTCACGTACACGTCAGCCCCTGGCGTCGCCGCCATGACGCACTCCGCCACGGGCACGGAGGTCCGTCTCCGCGCCCGGCCCGACGGACCTCCGGCCCCCAGCGACCTGCTCCCCCTGCTCCCCCTGCTCCCCCTGCTCGTCGAACGCCTCACCCTGCGTGGCTTCACCACGAGCAGGCCGCGTAGCGGCGCCGTCCGTGACACGGCGCCGCCGCGGTCAGCGGTTGGTCTGCTCCGGTGGCGCGAGGCCGCCCGTGAGGTGCGTGCGCGCCGCCCTGCGGAAAGCGGACACCAGGCGGCCGCGGTCGTCGGCGCGGGCCGCCAGGACGACCTGGCGCCGACCTGGACGAAGGCCACTACTTCACCCAGGGCGCTCAGGGCGCCGAAAACGCCCGGGACACCCGGGACGCCGTCCAAACCTGACACCCGCACCACCCGGGCCCGACACCCCCGTGGCCCAAGCGCACCCCGGTCGCCTCAGCGCATTTCCGCGCGGAAGGCCACCGGGGTGTTTCCCGTGTGCAGTTGGAAGAACTTGGAGAAGTTCGCCGGGTCGGGGAAGCCGACCGCCGCCCCGACCCGGCCGATCGGCAGGTCCGTGTGGGCCAGGAGCCGTTTCGCCTCCAGGACGACCCGCTTGTCGATGAAGCCCTTGGGTGTCTCGCCGGTGGCCGCGCGGACCGCGCGCACGAGCGTGCGGCGGGAGTAACCGAGGGCGTCGGCGTAGGCGCTGACGCTGTGGTTGGTGGCGAAGTCCCGCTCCACGGCGTCCCGGAAGAGCGTGAACGTGGTGTCGGCCTGGCGGCGCGCCGCCTCCGCGCTGCTCGCCGCGAGGTGCGCAAGGCGCAGCAGGAACACGCTCAGGGAGTGGCGCAGCACCGCCGTGTGCAGGCTCAGGGGCAGGGTGCCGTCGGCGCCGCCGTCGTCGTACTCGCCGCGCAGATGGGTCAGAGCCGCGCGCAGGCCCGCGAGCTGCGGCCCGTCCGGACGCAGCAGCGGGGTCAGGTCGTAGCGGTACAGGCCGGTGGCCTCGACGGTGGCGCGCGGCAGAAAGCCGGGCTGCATGGTCAGGACCGTTCCGCGGTACTCGCTCGACTTCGAGAAGCGGTGGACCTGGCCCGGGCGGATCCACAGCACGTCGCCGGCCGCCGCCTCGTGCTCGGCGAAGTCGATCATGTGGCGGACGGGGCCGTCGTCGAAGAGCATCACCACGTGGAAGTCGATGCGGTGGACGCGGTCCAGCGGGGCATCAGTGTGCCAGGTGCGGTCGGCGCCCATGGGGCCCACCTGCATGCCGACGCCGCCGACGCTGTGTTCGACGGGGAAAGGAAAGGTCCTGATGCCCTCACCGGCGCCGTCTTGGGTACTTGTGTCCACCATGTCCTTCTCGTACCGCCCAGTTGCCGCCCCGTGGCGCTCATGTGTCGCCCGCGGGTGTCCCACTTTCACCACAGGCTGACACAGGGAGACCTTCCCCCGTAAAAGTCAGACTTTTAGGTTTGAACACACCAGAGCAGCTGACCCGCTCCCATCGAGGATTTCTTGAAGATGAGCACGCAGACACCGAACAACTTCGAGTGGACCGAAATTGACCGGCGTGCCGTCGACACCGCCCGCCTGCTCGCGGCGGATGCCGTGCAGCAGGTGGGCAACGGCCACCCCGGAACCGCCATGAGCCTGGCGCCGGTCGCGTACACGATCTTTCAGAAGGTGATGCGACACGATCCGGCGGACCCCGAGTGGACGGGTCGCGACCGCTTCGTCCTGTCCCCCGGGCACACCTCGCTGACCCTCTACACCCAGCTCTTCCTCTCCGGCTACGAGTTGGAGCTGGAGGACTTGAAGAGCTTCCGTACGCACGGCTCGAAGACGCCCGGCCATCCCGAGTACGGGCACACGGCCGGCGTCGAGACCACCACCGGACCGCTCGGCCAGGGCCTGGCGAACGCCGTCGGCATGGCGATGGCCGCCCGCTACGAGCGCGGTCTGTTCGACCCTGAGGCCCCGGTCGACGGGTCGCCGTTCGACCACACCGTCTGGGCGATCGTCTCCGACGGCGACCTGGAGGAGGGCGTCTCCGCCGAGGCCTCCTCCCTGGCCGGCCACCAGAGGCTCGGCAACCTCGTCCTCGTCTACGACGACAACCACATCTCCATCGAGGGCGACACCGCCACCGCGTTCTCCGAGGACGTGCTGAAGCGGTACGAGGCCTACGGCTGGCACACGCAGCGCGTCGAGCCGACCGGGGACGGCGACGTCGACGTCCCCGCCCTGTACACGGCCCTGAAGGCGGCCCAGGCCGAGACCGGGCGCCCCTCGATCATCTCCCTGCGCACGATCATCGCCTGGCCCGCGCCCAACGCCCGCAACACCGAGGCCTCCCACGGCTCGGCCCTCGGCGCGGCCGAGGTCGCCGCCACCAAGCGCCTCCTCGGTTTCGACCCGGAGCGGACCTTCGAGGTCGGCGACGAGGTCCTCGCCCACACCCGTGGCGCCCTCGACCGGGGCGCGGAGGCCCACGCGGCCTGGGACAAGCAGCTGGACAAGTGGCGCGGCGCCCACCCCGAGCGCGCCCGGCTCTTCGACCGGGTCCTGGCCGGCCAGCTGCCCGACGGCTGGGAGGACTCCCTGCCGGTGTTCGAGCCCGGCAAGCCGGTCGCCACGCGCGCCGCCTCGGGCAAGGTGCTCCAGTCGCTCGGCGCGGTCCTGCCCGAGCTGTGGGGCGGCTCCGCCGACCTGGCCGGCTCGAACAACACCACCATCGACAAGGCCTCCTCCTTCCTCCCCGAGGGCAACCCGCTGCCCGGGGCCGGTCCTTACGGCCGTACGGTCCACTTCGGTATCCGCGAGTTCTCGATGGCCGCCGAGATGAACGGCATCGCGCTGCACGGCAACACCCGTATCTACGGCGGCACGTTCCTGGTGTTCTCCGACTACATGCGCAACGCCGTCCGGATGTCGGCGCTGATGCAGCTGCCGGTGACGTACGTGTGGACCCACGACTCCGTCGGTCTCGGCGAGGACGGCCCCACCCACCAGCCGGTGGAGCACCTGGCCTCGCTGCGTGCCATCCCCGGACTGAACGTCGTCCGCCCGGCCGACGCCAACGAGACGGCGATCGCCTGGGCCGAGATCCTGAGGCGGCACGCCACCCGGCCCGCCCCGCACGGTCTGGCCCTCACCCGGCAGGGCGTCCCGACGTACGCGCCGAACCCGGACGCGGCGAAGGGCGGTTACGTCCTGGCGGAGTCCTCGACCGGGGCCCCGGACGTCGTCCTGATCGCCACCGGCTCCGAGGTGCGGCTCGCCGTCGCCGCGCGCGAGGCGCTCGAGGCCGAGGGGATCGGCGCCCGGGTGGTGTCGATGCCGTCCGTGGAGTGGTTCGAGGAGCAGCCGCGCGAGTACCGCGACCGCGTCCTTCCGCCGTCGGTGCGGGCCCGGGTCGCGGTCGAGGCGGGCATCGGCCTCACCTGGTACCGGTTCGTGGGGGACGCCGGACGCATCGTCTCCCTCGAGCACTTCGGCGCCTCCGCCGACGCCGGGACCCTGTTCGCCGAGTACGGCTTCACCGCCGAGAACGTCGCCGCCGCGGCCAGGGAATCCCTTGCCGCAGCGCGTGGTTGATCCGACCGCCAGAAAGAAGATGATCGAAGTGACCGAAGCAACCGCTACCGCGGGAGCGCTGGACCGCCTGTCCGAGGAGGGCGTCTCCATCTGGCTGGACGACCTGTCGCGCGAGCGGATCGCCTCCGGCAACCTCGCCGAACTCGTCCGGACGAAGAACGTCGTCGGCGTCACCACCAATCCGTCCATCTTCCAGGCCGCGATCGGCTCCGGCGAGGGCTACGAGGAGCAGCTCGCCGATCTGGCGGTGCGGGGCGTCACGGTCGACGAGGCCGTGCGGATGCTGACGACGGCCGACGTACGGGCCGCGGCCGACATCCTGGATTCGGTATACGCGGCGACCGGCGGTCGCGACGGCCGGGTCTCCATCGAGGTCGATCCCCGGCTGGCCCACGACACCGCCGCCACGATCGCCGAGGCCAAGCAGCTCGCCTGGCTGGTCGACCGTCCCAATGTCATGATCAAGATCCCGGCGACGAAGGCCGGCCTCCCGGCGATCACCGAGGTCATCGGCCTCGGCATCAGCGTCAACGTCACGCTGATCTTCTCGCTGGAGCGCTACCGCGAGGTGGTCGACGCCTATCTGGCCGGTCTGGAGAAGGCCGCCGCCAAGGGCCTGGACCTCTCCGCCATCGACTCGGTGGCCTCCTTCTTCGTCTCCCGCGTCGACGCCGAGATCGACAAGCGGCTGACCCTCCTCGGCACCGACACGGCCCGCGCCCTGAAGGGCCGGGCGGCGCTCGCCAACGCGCGGCTGGCCTACCAGGCGTACGAGGAGATCTTCTCGGGCGACCGCTGGACCGCGCTCGGCGGGGCCCGGGCGAACCGGCAGCGTCCGCTGTGGGCATCCACCGGTGTGAAGGATCCTGCATACAAGGACACGCTGTACGTGGACGAACTGGTGGCTCCGGGCACGGTCAACACCATGCCCGAGGCCACGCTGAACGCCACCGCCGACCACGGTGACATCACCGGCGACACGGTCACCGGCGGCTACGCCCGGGCCCGTGCCGACCTCGCCGCCGTGGAGTCGCTCGGCATCTCCTACGACGAGGTGGTCACCCGTTTGGAGGAGGAGGGCGTCGCCAAGTTCGCGGTGGCGTGGCAGGACCTTCTGGACGCGGTCACGAAGTCGCTGATGAGCAAGGGAGTTGACGCGGAATGAGCACCAGCAGTCTCGGCGCGGCCTGGGAGAACCCCCTGCGGGACCCCCGCGACCGGCGCCTGCCCCGCATCGCGGGCCCCTCCGGCCTCGTCATCTTCGGCGTGACCGGCGACCTGTCCCGCAAGAAGCTGATGCCGGCGGTCTACGACCTCGCCAACCGCGGTCTGCTCCCGCCGGGCTTCTCACTCGTCGGCTTCGCCCGCCGCGACTGGGAGGACCAGGACTTCGCGCAGGTCGTCCACGACGCCGTGCGCGAGCACTCCCGGACCCCGTTCCGCGAGGAGGTCTGGCAGCAGCTCGCCGAGGGCATGCGGTTCGTGCCGGGCGACTTCGACGACGACGCGGCGTTCAAGCAGCTCAAGAACGCCGTCGAGGAGCTGGACTCCTCCCGCGGCACGGGCGGCAACTTCGCCTTCTACCTCTCCGTACCGCCGAAGTTCTTCCCCAAGGTGGTCGAGCAGCTCAAGAAGCACGGGCTGGCGAGGGGACCGGAGGGGTCCTGGCGGCGAGGGGTCATCGAGAAGCCGTTCGGGCACGACCTGGACAGCGCGCGGGAACTGAACGCGGTCCTGCACGACGTGTTCGAGCCCGACCAGGTCTTCCGCATCGACCACTACCTCGGCAAGGAGACCGTCCAGAACATCCTGGCGCTCCGCTTCGCCAACACCATGTTCGAGCCGATCTGGAACCGGTCCTTCGTGGACCACGTGCAGATCACCATGGCCGAGGACATCGGCATCGGCGGCCGGGCCGGATACTACGACGGCATCGGCGCCGCCCGTGACGTCATCCAGAACCACCTGCTCCAGCTCATGGCCCTCACCGCCATGGAGGAGCCCGCCGCCTTCGACGCCGACGCCCTGCTCACCGAGAAGCTCAAGGTGCTCAGGGCCGTGAAGGTGCCCGAGGAGCTGGGGAAGCACACCGTGCGGGGCCAGTACACGAGCGCCTGGCAGGGCGGCGAGAAGGTGCTCGGCTACCTGGACGAGGACGGCATCGACCCTGCCTCCACGACGGACACGTACGCCGCCGTGAAGCTGAACGTCGACAACCGCCGCTGGGCGGGCGTCCCGTTCTACCTGCGCACCGGCAAGCGCCTCGGCCGGCGGGTCACCGAGATCGCGGTGGTCTTCCAGCGCGCTCCGCACTCCCCCTTCGACTCCACGGCAACCGAGGAGCTCGGCGCGAACGCGATCGTCATCCGCGTCCAGCCGGACGAGGGCATCACGGTCCGCTTCGGCTCCAAGGTCCCCGGCACCTCCATGGAGATCCGGGACGTCACGATGGACTTCGCCTACGGCGAGTCCTTCACGGAGTCCTCGCCCGAGGCGTACGAGCGGCTCATCCTGGATGTGCTGCTCGGGGACGCCAACCTGTTCCCGCGCCACCAGGAAGTGGAAGAGTCCTGGAAGATCCTCGACCTGATCGAGGAGTACTGGGCACGGCACGGCAGGCCCGCGCAGTACGCCTCGGGCACCTGGGGACCCGAGGAAGCCGACGAAATGCTCGCACGAGACGGACGGAGCTGGCGCAGGCCATGAAGATCGACCTGACCGACACCACGGCAAGCAAGATCAACAAAGCGTTGGTGCGGGGTCGCCGCGCCATCGGCACACCGGCCGTGGGCATGGTCCTGACGATGGTCATCGTCACGGACGAGGAGAACGCCTACGACTCGCTCAAGGCGGCCGAGGAGGCCTCGCACGAGCACCCCTCGCGCACCCTGGTCGTCATCAAGCGGCACGCCCGCAGCCCGCGCGACCGCACCAACTCCCGCCTCGACGCCGAGGTGCGGGTGGGTGCCGACGCGGGCACCGGCGAGACGGTCGTCCTGCGGACGTACGGCGAGGTGTCCGACCACGCCGACTCCGTCGTCCTGCCGCTGCTGCTGCCGGACGCCCCGGTCGTCGTGTGGTGGCCGGTGAACGCGCCGGAGAACCCCGCCAAGGACCCGCTGGGCGCCCTCGCGCAGCGCAGGATCACCGACATGTACGCCGTCGAGCGGCCGCTGACGGCCCTGGCATCGCGGGTGAAGTCGTACGCGCCCGGCGACACCGACCTCGCCTGGACCCGGCTCACCCCGTGGCGCTCGATGCTCGCGGCGGCCCTGGACCAGGCCCAGGTGCCGATCACCACGGCGGCCGTCGAGAGCGAGGCCGACAACCCCAGCGCCGAGCTGCTCGCGCGCTGGCTGGAGGCGCGGCTGAACGTCACGGTCGACCGGGTCGTCACGGCGGGACCGGTCGTCACGGCCGTCCGCCTCGGCACCGCGAACGGCGAGATCCTCATCGACCGCCCCGAGGGCCCGCTCGCCACGCTCACGCTGCCCGGCCAGCCCTCGCGCACTCTCGCGCTGAAGGTCCGTGCCACCTCCGAACTCATCGCCGAGGAGCTCAGGCGCCTCGACGCGGACGAGATGTACGCCGTCGCCCTGCGGGGCGAGGGCACCAAGGAGATCCCCTCCCATGTCTGACACCCCCCGGCTCGACCAGCGGCCCGAGTGGACCGCCCTGAAGGACCACCGCGCCCGGTGGACGGCACACCTGCGGGAGCTGTTCGCGGCGGACCCGGGGCGCGCGGAGCGGTACGTGGTGCGCGTGGGCGACCTGCGCATCGACTACTCCAAGAACCTGGTCACCGACGAGACCCTCGCCCTGCTGCGCGAACTCGCCGCCGCCACCGACGTGTTCGGGCTGCGCGACGCCATGTTCCGCGGCGAGAGGATCAACGTCACCGAGGACCGCGCGGTCCTGCACACCGCGCTGCGGGCCCCCGCGGACGCGGTCGTGCAGGTCGACGGCGAGAACGTCGTCCCCGAGGTCCACGCGGTCCTCGGCAGGATGAGCGGCTTCGCCGAGCGGGTGCGCTCCGGTGAGTGGACCGGCCACACGGGCCGCCGTATCCGCAATGTCGTCAACATCGGCATCGGCGGGTCCGACCTGGGGCCGGCGATGGCGTACGAGGCGCTTCGGGCCTACACGGACCGCTCGCTGACCTTGCGGTTCGTCTCCAACGTCGACGGCGCCGATCTCCATGAAGCGGTCCACGACCTGGATCCCGCCGAGACGCTGTTCATCGTCGCCTCGAAGACCTTCACCACGATCGAGACGATCACCAACGCCACCTCGGCCCGCACCTGGCTCCTGAAGGGGCTGGACGGCGACTCGAAGGCGGTCGCCAAGCACTTCGTCGCGCTGTCCACGAACGCCGAGAAGGTGGCCGACTTCGGCATCGACACGGCCAACATGTTCGAGTTCTGGGACTGGGTCGGTGGCCGCTACTCCTTCGACTCGGCGATCGGCCTTTCGCTGATGATCGCCATCGGCCCGGAGCGGTTCCGGGAGCTGCTCGACGGGTTCAGGACCGTCGACGACCACTTCCGCACCGCGCCCGCCGAGTCCAACGCCCCGCTTCTGCTTGGCCTGTTGGGCATCTGGTACGGCAACTTCTTCGACGCGCAGTCGCACGCCGTACTGCCCTACAGCCACTACCTCTCGAAGTTCACCGCCTACCTCCAGCAGCTCGACATGGAGTCCAACGGCAAGTCGGTGGACCGCGCCGGCCGGCCCGTGCAGTGGCAGACCGGACCGGTGGTGTGGGGCACTCCGGGCACCAACGGGCAGCATGCCTACTACCAGTTGATCCACCAGGGCACGAAGCTGATCCCGGCCGACCTGATCGGCTTCGCCCGTCCGCTCGACGGGCTGAGCGGTGAACTCAAGGCGCAGCACGACCTGTTGATGGCCAACCTGTTCGCGCAGGGGCAGGCCCTCGCCTTCGGCAAGACCGCCGAGGAGGTCCGGTCGGAGGGCGTGCCCGAGGAGCAGGTGGCGCCCCGCACCTTCCAGGGCAACCGCCCCACCACCACGGTCCTCGCCCCCGAGCTGACCCCCTCGGTGCTGGGCCAGCTCATCGCCCTCTACGAGCACAAGGTGTTCGTGCAGGGCGCGGTCTGGGACATCGACTCCTTCGACCAGTGGGGCGTGGAGCTCGGCAAGGTGCTCGCCAAGCGTGTCGAACCCGCCCTCACCGAGGGTGCCGAGGTCCCCGGCCTCGACCCCTCCACCGCCGCTCTCGTCGCCGCCTACCGCGAACTCAGGAAGTAGAGAACCGACATGACATCGATGCAGCTGGGCCTGATCGGCCTCGGCAAGATGGGCGGCAACATGCGCGAGCGCATCCGCCGCGCCGGCCACACCGTCATCGGCTACGACCGCAACCCCGAGGTCTCCGACGTCAGCAGCCTCGCCGAACTCGTCGAGAAGCTCGAAGCGCCGCGCACCGTCTGGGTGATGGTCCCGGCCGGCGCAGCCACCCAGTCCGTCGTCGACGAACTCGGCGACCTGCTCCAGTCCGGCGACACGGTCGTCGACGGCGGCAACTCCCGCTGGACGGACGACGAGAAGCACGCCGAGGAGCTCGGCGCCAAGGGCATCGGCTTCGTCGACGCCGGTGTGTCCGGCGGTGTCTGGGGCCTCCAGAACGGCTACGCCCTGATGGTCGGCGGCGAGGCCGAGCACGTCGCCAAGGTGCAGCCGATCTTCGACGCGCTCAAGCCGGAGGGCCCGTACGGCTACGTCCACGCGGGCAAGGTCGGCGCCGGGCACTTCTCGAAGATGGTCCACAACGGCATCGAGTACGCCATGATGCAGGCGTACGCCGAGGGCTGGGAGCTCCTCGAGAAGGTGGACTCCGTGGAGAACGTGCGCGAGGTCTTCCGGTCCTGGCAGGAGGGGACCGTCATCCGGTCCTGGCTGCTCGACCTGGCCGTCAACGCCCTCGACGAGGACGTGCACCTCGACAAGCTGCGCGGCTACGCGGAGGACTCCGGCGAGGGCCGCTGGACGGTCGAGGCCGCCATCGACAACGCGGTGCCGCTGCCCGCCATCACGGCGTCCCTCTTCGCGCGGTTCGCGTCCCGTCAGGACGACTCGCCGCAGATGAAGATGATCTCGGCGCTGCGCAACCAGTTCGGCGGCCACGCCGTCGAGTCGGCGAAGAAGTAGGCCCGGCCGTGGGGGATCTGCTGCTGGTCCGCCACGGGGAGACGGAGTGGAGCGCGTCGGGACAGCACACCAGCTGGACCGACCTGCCCCTCACCGGACACGGTGAGGAACAGGCCAAGTCCCTCGCTCCGCTCCTCTCCGGCCGGCCCTTCTGCCTCGCCCTGACCAGCCCGCTGCACCGCGCGGTCCGCACCGCCGAACTGGCGGGCGTCACCGGGGCCGCGCCCGAACCCGACCTGCACGAGTGGGACTACGGCGGCTACGAGGGCGTCACCACCGTCGATATCCACCGCACCCGTCCCACCTGGGACCTGTGGACCGACGGTGTGCCGCCCGGTGCGGACGGTCGTCCCGGCGAGTCGCCCGAGGAGGTCGGCCGGCGTGCCGACCGGGTGCTGTCCCGGGTGGACGCGGCGCTCCAGGACCACGGCGGTGACGTCATTCTGGTCGCACACGGTCACTTCCTGCGTGTCCTGACGGCGCGTCGGCTCGGACTGCCGCCCGCCGAGGGGCGGTTGTTCCAGCTGGCGACGGGCACCGTCAGCCGTCTGTCGACCGAGCACGGGCGACCCGTGATAGCTGAATGGAACATACGGGCATAGCCGGTTGACACCGCTCGACGAGGCCCGCCAGAGTCGCGGCTGATGGAGATCAACGATCTGACACCGGCCGAACAACGACTCTGGCGGGCCTTCGCCACGGGGACGACCGTCGACTTCCGTGAACCCTCCGACGAGGCCGCGTCGCCCGACTGGGGTCCCGAACGGACCCTACGGGCGGTCGTGTTGCGAGCGTTGCTCCTCAACGGCCCCAGGCACCCCGGGGAGGTCGCGGCCCTCAAGCTCATGGGGGCAAGGATCACCGGGGAGTTGGACCTGCGGTACGCGGCGGTCGACAGCGTCGTCCGACTCAACCACTGCCACTTCGACACCGTTCCCCGGCTGGCCGGCGCCCACCTCAACTATCTGAACCTGCGTGACTGCGTGCTGCCCGGTCTGGCGGCGGCGCGCAGCCGGATCGACGGCAGTCTGCGACTCACGCGGTGCCGGATCGGCGGCCCGGTGCAGCTCGGCGGGGCGCAGATCTCCGGAGCGCTGTTCCTGGAGGGGGCGGAACTCGGCGGCGCGGATCCCGCGTCGGCCGTGCTCGCGCTCAACCAGGTCACCATCGACGACGACCTGTGCGCGCGAGGCCTGCGCGCCCACGGGGTGATCCGGCTCGACGGCGCCACCGTGGCCGGCTCGATCGACCTGGAGGACGCCGAACTGAGCAACCCCGGCGGCTTCGTCCTGGAGGCGGAGGCCCTCGACGTGGGCGCCAACCTGCTGGGCCGGCGGATGCGCGCCCGGGGCCGGATCGATCTGCGGGGCTCCCGCATCCCCGGCCGGGTGGATCTGCTGGGCACCACCCTGTCGAACCCGGGCGGCACCGCGCTGCGTGCCAGCAGCTGCGTCATAGGGGAGATCTGGTTGCGTGAGGGCACCCCGATCGAGGGCAGGCTCAATCTGCGGCGGGCCGCGGTGGGCCAGCTCCAGCTGGAGCCGGAGATGCTGCCCGACCAGGTGCGGCTGCTCGACCTCACCTACACCTTCCTCACCCCGCACGAGCCCGCCGAGCGACGGCTGCCGATGCTGGAGCGCGACGACGGCGCGTTCGACCCGCACGCCTACGAGCAGCTGACGGCCGCCTACCGCCGCATCGGCGACGACCGGGCGGCCCGGGTCGTGCAGCTGGCCAAGCAGCGTCGGCACCGCTCCACCCTGGCCTGGCACGGCCGTGTGTGGGGCCACCTCCAGGACGCGGCCGTCGGCTACGGGTTCCGTCCGCTGCGCGCGGCCGTCTGGCTGCTGTCCCTGCTGGCCATCGGCTCGATCGCGTACGCGGGGCACCATCCGCCCCCGCTCAAGACGGGCGAGGCGCCCCCCTTCGACCCGGTCTTCTACACCCTCGACCTGCTGCTGCCCGTGATCTCCTTCGGGCAGGAGAGCGCGTTCGCGCCGACCGGCTGGTACCAGACGCTGTCGTACGTCCTCATCGTGACCGGCTGGATCCTGGCCACGACGGTCGCCGCCGGCGTGACCCGTACGGTCAGTCGGCAGTAGGTCAGCGCAGGGCGCGCCGGGCGGCCAGGCGCACCGGCGCGTTGGCGGCCCCGTAGCCCTGGTAGCCGTGTGGCCCTCTTTCCACGGCGAGATGTTCTCCACCCGGGTCCGGCTGTCCGGCATGGCGATCGGAACCCAGATCGGCTTCGCGGTGGCCGGCTTCGCGGTCACCTTCGCCGCGCAGATCGCGGGCCCGGACGGCGACGGCTGGTCGTCGGTGGCACTCTTCACCGCGGCGCTCTGCGTCCCGCCCGTGATCGCCGCCCTGACGGCCCGCGAGACGGCGAAGATCCCCACGGAGTCGCTGGGCGAGCGTGGCGCGCAAAAGGCGGCCCAGCCGGAAACGGTCACTGTCTGAGCCGCCCCCCCCGTACTACAGGGTGAAGCCACCCGGAATCACGTGACCCCCGAGCCCCCGGACGCCTTCGTCGCTCCGAGGGTTCGGGAGTTCGGGGCTCGGGGGCTCGGGGGTTCGGGCCTGTCCGGCCCGTCCGGTCCGCCGGTCCGGGCGGTCGGTCCACCGGTCCGGGCGGTCGGTCGGTCCACCGGTCCGGGCGGTCGGTCGGTCCACCGGTCCGGGCTGTCGGTCCACCGGTCCGGATCGCCGAGGTCGCGCGGCGGCCACAACCACGGCAACCGCAGCACCCGCAGCACCCGCAGCACCCGCAGTGACGGGCTAGCCGTCGTTGGTTCCCCGGGGGATGCCGTACGCCCGCTCCACCCGCAGGCGCAGCACCAGTCGGCGGTCGCGGACCATCGCCGCGCGGAAGTCGTCCCAGTCGGGATGCTCACCCTGGACGTCGCGGTAGAGCCGCACGAGTTCCTCGACGGTGCTGTCGTAGGGGTCCTCAGCGACCGGCGCGAGGTCGGCGGTGGCCTCGGCGACCGTGTACGCGCGGTGGTCGGAGGCGGTGACGTGATACGACGCCCGGGGGTCGCGGCGCAGGTTGCGCGTCTTGGCGCGGTCGTCCGTGACGGAGATCCGGATGACGCCCTCGTCCGGGTAGTAGTGGTGGGCCACGTTCGACAGCTGGGGGCGCCCGTCGCGCTTGAGGGTGACCAGCACCCCGCCGCGTCCCTCGGAGAGCAGTGCGAGCAGCGCGTTCCGCGTCCTGTCCTGAGTCATACCGGACACAACCGGCGGCGTCCCCGGGCGCATTCCCCCACCCGGTCAGCCTCGTGTGAGTAGACACTGTCTACCGGCTGCTGGTAGACAGTGTCTATGAGTGATTCAGAGAAGCCGGACCCCGATCTGCGCACCCGTCTCGTCGACGTCGGCGTGGACCTGCTCGCACGGGAGGGCGCCGGAGCGCTCACACTGCGGGAGATCGCCCGCCGGGCCGGCGTCTCGCACGGCGCGCCCCGCCGCTACTTCCCCACGCACCTGGAGCTCCTGTCGGCCATCGCCCACCGCGGTTTCGTCCGGCTGGGTGCCCGGGTGACGACGACCCTCGGCGACCACACTGCCGACCCTCGCACTCAGCTGGGCGAACTGGCGCGCTCCTACCTGGAGTTCGCGGCGGACGACCCGGGAATGTACGACCTGATGTTCCGTCACGATCTGCTGGAGAGCGGTCATCTGGGACTGCGGGATACCAGCCTCCCTCTGTTCGGTGTCCTGGTGGACCTGGTCGGCCGGGCCCGGCCCGGATGTGACGCCCGGACGGTCGCGGGCGCGCTGTGGGCGAACCTGCACGGCATCGCCCAGCTCTGGCGCTGGGGAAGCCTCCGACTCGCCACGGAATCCGATGACTTCACGCCGCTCCTGCGCACGGCCCTGGACGCGCATCTCGGTCCGGAGACCGGCCGGTGAGACCTTCCTCCCGCTCCCTGCCCCTGCCTCTGACGCTGGCGAGCAGCGTGGCCGGTGCCATGGTGGTCGCCCTGGACGGCACCGTGCTCACCGTCACCCAGCCCACCCTGCGACGTGACCTGCACGCCACCTTCACCCAGGTCCAGTGGACCAGCACCGGGTATCTCGTCGCGGTGGCGGGCCTGTTGGTGTTCGCCGGGCGGCTCGGAGACCGCTACGGACACCGGCGCACCTTCGCCCTGGGCATGCTTGGCTTCGGCGTCGCGTCGGCGGGCATCGCGCTTGCACCGGACATCGGCTGGGTGATCGCGCTGAGGATCGCGCAAGGGGTGTTCGGCGCGCTGTTGCAGCCGGCCACACTGGGGATGCTGCGGGCCGCGTACCCGCCCGAGCGGCTGCGGACGCCGATCGCCGTGCGTACCGCGTGCATCGGGGTGGCCGCGGCGGCCGGGCCGGTGCTGGGCGGGGCGCTGACCACGCAGTTCGGCTGGCGGGCCGTGTTCCTCCTCAACATCGTGCCCGCGCTGCTGTTCGGCGTCCTCGCCCTCAGAACCCGGGAGCGTCCGCGTCCGCCCACCGGCGTCCCGCTCGACCTGCCCGGCGCCCTCCTGCTCGCCGTGGCCCTGGCCTGCCTGGTGCACTCGCTCGTCACCCTGCCCGGCGTGGCGTGGTCGGCGCCGGTCGCCCTCCTCGCCGGTGCCGCGTTCGTACGGCACGAACGCCGCACCCGATCCCCGCTGGTGCCGCCCGGCATCGTCGGCTCGCCGGCGGTGGGCGCGGCCCTCGGCGTACTCGTCACCGCGTCGGCCGCCCTCCACGGTGGACTGCTGGCCTGCGTCTACGTCCTCCAGGACGACCTGGGGCTGACCCCGCTGCGCAGCGCGCTGCTCAGTCTCCCGCTGGCCGTGCTGCTGGTGGCCGCCGCGCCCGCCTCCGCCGTCCTGCTGCGCCGGTCCGGCGCCCGCGTCACGGTCGCGGGAGCGATGACCGTCCTCGCCGCCGGGCTCCTCGCGCTCTCCGGGGCCTCGGGGCCGGTCGCGCTGTGCGCCGGGTTCGCGCTGGTGGGCGCCGGTTTCGGCACCGTGATGGTCGCGGCGACCCATGTCGTCGTACGGCAGGCTCCCGCGGAGTCGGCCGGGGTGGCGGGCGGGTTGCAGCAGACGGCCATGAATGTCGGGCCGCTGCTGGGCGTGGCCTCGGCGACGGTGCTCATGGGCCTCGGCGCGGCACGCTCGCCGCTCGTCCTGCTGGCGTTCGCGGTGGCTGCGGCGCTGCCGGTCTGCCGGGCGCTGCCGGGCCGGTCGCGTCCCGCCCCGCCCGCCCTCCCCACCGGCAGCGCGGCTGCCGGAAGCGACGCAACGCACACCGATCACGGCGTCGAAAGGGGTCCGCACACGCGTCCCCTACGCGACCATGAGGTCTGAGGTCGTCCGGGCGGGGTAAACCCGGACCGCACCTTGAACGATCGCACCGGAGGATAACGATGGCACTGCTGCGGCAAGAGGTCGACCCGAGCGAGGTCGGGCTGGACGCGAAGGCGCTGGACCGTCTCGACCAGCACGTCGCCCACTTCGTCGACGAGGGGCGCCTTCCCGGGTTCCTCCTGGCCGTCTCGCGCGGCGGCCGGGTCGCCCACCTCACCGCGCACGGGCGCCGCGACATCGCCGCCGGACTGCCCGTCGAGGCCGACACCCTCTACCGGATGTACTCGATGACCAAACCGGTCACCTCGGTCGCCGCGCTGATACTGGTGGAGGAGGGCCGGCTGGGCCTCGACGACCCCGTCGCCGACCACCTGCCGGCCTTCGCCGACCAGCGGGTGTACACGGGCGGCTCGGGTGCCGGCCTGACCACCCGCCCGGTCGGGCAGCCCCTGCTGGTGAGACACCTGATGACGCACACCGCGGGGCTGACCTTCGCCTTCTACCACTGCCACCCCGTCGACGCCCTGTACCGCGAGGCAGGTCTGGAGTCGGCGGTGCTGCCGGGCTCCGACCTGGCCGGGACGGTGGAGGCGTACGCGCGGCTGCCGCTCCAGTTCGAGCCGGGCACGCAGTGGAACTACTCGGTGGCCACGAACGTCCTGGGCCGGATCATCGAGGTCGTCTCCGGCCGGCCACTGGACGAGTTCCTCGCCGAGCGGATCTTCCGTCCGCTCGGCATGCCGGACGCCGGCTTCCAGGTCACGGACGAACAGGCCGGGCGGCTGGCGGAGCTGTACGGCGACGCCGACAGCGGGGGCATCGAGCGGATCCCGGGCCTGCCGCTGTTCGGCCGTCCCCGGTTCCTGTCGGGCAGCGGCGGCATGGTGGCGACCGCATACGACATGCACCGCTTCAGCGAGTTGCTGCGCCGCCGGGGCGAGCTCGACGGTGTCCGTCTGCTCGCGCCCGAGACCGTCGGCCTGATGACCCGCAACCACCTCCCCGGCGGCGCCGACCTGCGCTCCTTCGGCAGCCGCCCCGCCCACGACGAACCCGGCAACGACGGCGTGGGCTTCGGTCTCGGGGTCTCCGTGGTCACCGACCCGAGCCGCACCCAGGCGCCCTGCGGCCTGGGCACCTACGGCTGGAGCGGTGTCGCCACGACGACGTTCTGGGTCGACCCGAGCCACGATCTGACCGTCCAGTTCCTGACCCAGTTGAGGCCGAGGAAGTCGCTGAAGCTCTACCCCGAGCTCAAGCGGCTCGTCCACGAGGCGATCACCGACTGACGATCCGTCAACCCTTGGTCCGCAATCTGAACTCGAGTCCCTCGTCCGCGAGTTCACGCAGCCACTCCTCGGAGCGCGCCGCCGTCCCGGCCGCCCGGCTCAGCCCGGGCGACAGGGAGCCGTCCAGGATGTGCCGGACGCCCAGGGCGAGCGGCCGGGAGACACAGCGCGCCATCGCACTCTCCTTCTCGTCGCCCACCAGGTCCAGGAGGTAACTCCCGCACCACGAGGCGCCGTTGGCGACGACGTTCTCATCCGTGATGCCGCTGTCACCGTTGGGCACGTACACCTCCAGCGACACGGCGAGGACCACGCGGTCGCGGTCGGTGTCCGTGGTGGGGTGGGCGGCCGCCAACTCCCGTGCCAGCTCGGCGATCCCGGCGTCGTCGGCCGCCGTGAGCTGTTCGAAGACCGTGTCCCAGGCCCGCAGCCAGCCCTCCAGACGCAGGGTGCCGCGCACGAAGGTCAGCGGATTCCAGGCGGGCGGCAGCCCGTACTGCCCGATGAACGGGACGCTGTCGCGGTTGGGATAGACCTCGAAGGTCTCGCCGTCGAGGAGGTGCTCGCGCGTGGCCTCCCAGGGCCGGTCGGCCACGATCTCGGTGCCGTCCTCGACGTAACGGGCGGGCGAGCGAAGGGCGTTGAGGACGCCGAGGGGTGCCCAGCTGAAGCGGTACCTGAAGTCGTCGGGAACCGCCGGGACGCCTCCGCAGTACGAGGTGAGGCGGTACGAGGCCGCCGTGTCGTCGCCGATCGCCTTCAGGGCGCGGGCGACGAGGCTGTGCGCGAAGAGGTGGTCGACACCCGGGTCGAGGCCGGCCTCGGTGAGCACGACGATCCCTGCGCCGGTGGCCGCGGGCACCTGCTCCAGTACCGCGTCGGAGACATAGCTGGAACACGCGAAGTGGGCCCGCCGAGCCACGCAGGCCGCCAGCAGTGCCGCGTGCTCGGGCGCGGGCAGCATCGACACCACGACGTCCCCGGGGGCCAGTGCGTCCGTGAGCGCGTCGAGGGTGTACGCGCACGGCTCGGCACGTCCGGTCAGGCCCAGCCGGTCGAGGGCCCCGGCCGCCCGCTCCGCCGTGCGGTGCCACAGCCGTACGCCGTCGGTGTGTTCGCACAGCGCGGCCAGGCCGCTGCCCGTGGAGAGACCGGCGCCCACCCAGTGGACGGTGCCGTTCGGTGGAACCAGGTCAGCCACGGCCGGACTCCCCTTTCGTGAGCCCGAGTTCACGGGAGGCGAGGTGGAAGCGGTCCAGGCAGCGGCCCCACGGTCCGCCGACGCCGAAGTCCAGCAGCTGGGGAGTGAGGTCCGCCGAGAAGTCGACGCTGGACTCGCGCGGCAGCAGGGACGGCAGGTTGTCGATGGCGATCAGGTCGAGCGGGGGTTCCTTGCGCAGCCGGCGCACCGGGTCCGTCCACTCGGTGGTGCGGTCGTACACCGGAAGGACGTTGAGCGGCGAGCCGACGTCGCAGGTGACGTCGGAGAGGGTGCGCAGCCGGCGGGCCGGGTCGTCGAGGTCCTCCTCGCGGACGAACGGCGGCACCGGGGTGGTGGCGAGCACGCAGTTGACCAGCACGTCGTGCGCCAGCAGGGCGGCGCGGTCCAGGTCGAGGGTCTCGGCCAGGTCCCAGCGGGCGGGGTCCACGCCGGCCGTGGCGAACGCGGCCCGGGCGCCCCGGCCGCTGCGGCCCAGGGCGCCGACGACCAGGGCGGTGAACTCCGCGTCACCGGGGGCCGGACGCAGCGTCTCGTCCAGCTCGTCCCGGCCGGTGGGCAGCAGGGGGGCGGTCAGCCTGCCCCGGTGCTGGAGCACGGCCAGGGCCGCGCCGAGGTAGCCCGCCCAGAAGCCGAAGGCGGCGAGGCGGCGGCCGGCGTCGTCGACCAGGTACTCCAGGTCGAGGAGCACTCCTCCCCCGGCGGCGAACCGGCGCAACAGCGCAGGGGCGCCCGGCTGTTGTTTGTAGGCGTGACCGAAGAGAATGTGCCGGTTCGTCAACCGGGCCGGTTCGTCCGGGAGTTCCTTCAGGCCGAGGATGACAGCGTCCCGGGGCGCGGACAGCCAGGCGCCAGGGGGGACGATCCGGGCGCCGACCGCCTCGTACTCGCGCGTCGGGAAGACGCGCTGCGGGGAGTCCTCGACGGTCAGTTCCGCGCCGGCCTCGACGAGGCGGCGGGCGTCGTCGGGGACGACCGGGGTGCGCCGTTCGGTGCTGCGGGCCTCGTGTCGCAACCACAGGTGCAGTTCGGTCATACGCGGTTGACCTCCGGACGCGGGGCGTCGGCCGCGAAGCGGTCGGCGCTCAGGGGGGTGACGTCCACGAAGGGTACGCGGCCGAGGTAGAGGTCGCGGACGACCTCGCCGACGGCCGGCCCCTGGAGGAAACCATGGCCGGAGAAGCCGGTCGCATACAGAAAACGGGATACCGAAGGCGCCTCGCCGATCAGCGCGTTGTGGTCCGGGGTGACCTCGTACAGTCCCGCCCAGCCGCCCGTGCGGCGCAGGTCGAGGAGGGCGGGGGCGCGGCGCTCCATGGCGGCGGTGAGGCGGGGGATCCACCGCTCGTGGGTGTCGGTGGCGAAGCCCGGCCGTTCGTCGGGGTCGGACATGCCGACCAGCAGACCGGGTCCCTCGGTGTGGAAGTAGAGGCTGCTGGTGAAGTCGATGGTCATGGGGAGGCCCGGCGGCAGACCGGGGACCGGTTCGGTGACCGCGATCTGGCGGCGCAGCGGCTGCACCGGCAGCTCCACGCCGGCCATCGCGCCGACGCCCCTGGACCAGGCGCCGGCCGCGCAGATCACCGTGTCGGTGGTGACCCGGCCGAGGGTGGTCCGCACGGCGGTGATGGTGTCGCCCCGGCGTTCGATGCCCGTGACCGCGGTGTGCCGCAGGATGCGCGCCCCGCAGCGGCGGGCGGCGGCCGCGTACCCGTGGACGACGGCCTCCGGGGTGCAGTGGCCGTCGTCGGGCGAGAACGCGGCCGCGAGTAACCCGTCGGTGCGGATCAGCGGGGAGAGGCGCCGGGCCTCGGCCGGGTCGATCATCCGGCTGGGCACACCGAGCGCGTTCTGGAGCCGCACGCCCGCCTGGAAGGAGGCGACCTCCTCGGGCGTGGACAGGAGGAAGAGGTAACCGACGCGGTGCAGCCCGATGTCGTGTCCGATCTCCTCCCCGAACCGTCCGAACGCCTCCAGGCTGCGCGCCCCGAGCTGGATGTTCAGCTCGTCGGAGAACTGGGCGCGCACCCCGCCGGCGGCTTTCGAGGTCGAGCCCGCGGCGAGTTCGTCGCGCTCGACCAGCAGGACGTCGGGTACGCCGACGGCGGCGAGGTGGTAGGCGATGCTCGTGCCCATCACCCCGCCGCCGATGACGACGACCGAGGCATGTGTGTTCACCCGGGCGGCTCCTTCTCGCGGCGGCGGCCCCGGCTGGTATGCCGGGACCGGAGCTGTCGTACGCCATGGCCGCCACGATCCCTACCCGTCGCGACGGCGGTCCGAAGCGGCTTCAGGACCAGTGCGCCACCGCGTCCAGGTGGGGCAGCCGGTGGTCCAGGCGCTCCCGCTTGGTGCGCAGGTAGGTGATGTTGTTCTCGCACGGCTCGATCAGCAGCGGCACCTCTTCGGCGACCCTGATGCCGTTGTCCACGAGCGCCTCGCGCTTGCGCGGGTTGTTCGACATCAGGCGGACGGAGTCCACGCCCAGGTCGCGCAGGATGTCGGCGGCCACCTTGTAGTCGCGGGCGTCGACCGGGAAGCCGAGCGCCACGTTCGCCTCGACGGTGTCCAGGCCCTCCGCCTGCAACGCCATCGCCCGCAGCTTGCCCAGCAGCCCGATGCCCCGGCCCTCGTGGCCGCGCAGATAGACGACTATGCCGCTGCCCTCGGTGACGACCGCCCGCAGCGCGGACGCCAGCTGGTCGCCGCACTCGCAGTGCTGGGAGCCGAACGCGTCGCCGGTCAGGCACTCCGAGTGCAGCCGGGTCAGCACGTTCTCGGCGCCGATGTCCCCGTAGACCAGGGCGACTTGCTCGTCACCGCGGTCGTGGTCCATGTAACCGATCGCCTGGAATTTCCCGTACACGGTGGGCAGGGGGGCATTCACCACGCGTTCCACACCGGTGCGCTGGGGGGTCTTCGTGCCGAGTACGCCAATTTTTTCTGTCATGATCTGGTTCCTAAGCAGAGACGAAGGGCCGGGAAGAAATGAGTGGTTCGGAAATACGGTCGGCGGCGTACGGACTGGTGCCGACGGACACTACCGAAGACGTACGCACCCGGGGCGCCGGTGTCTCGGCACAGGTGGCGGTCCTGCCCGTCGGAAGCTTCGAACAGCACGGTCCGTACCTGCCGTTGGCCACGGACACACTGGTCGCCTGTGCCATCGCCCGGGAGATCGCCGGGGCGTACCCGGTGCACCTCCTCCCGCCGGTGACCATCGCCTGCTCGCACGAGCACGCGGCCTGGCCGGGAACCGTCAGCATCTCCTCCGTGACCCTTCACGCGGTGGTACGGGACATCGCGGCGTCGCTGCGCCGCTCGGGCGTCGAGGCCCTGGTGCTGGTCAACGGACACGGCGGGAACTACGTCCTGGGCAACGTCGTCCAGGAGTCCTCCGCCGCAGGTGAACGGATGGCGCTCTTCCCGGCCGCGGAGGACTGGGAGGCGGCGCTGACGCGGTCCGGGGTGTCGACCTCGCTGCTCACCGACATGCACGCCGGGGAGATCGAGACCTCGATCCTGCTGCACGCCCACCCCGAACTCGTCCGGCCCGGTTATGAGTCGGCCGATTTCGTCGCGGACGACCGCCGTCATCTGCTCACACTGGGAATGTCCGCCTATACCGATTCGGGCGTCATCGGCCGTCCTTCCCTGGGGTCGGCGGAAAAGGGGAAGGAACTCCTGGCGAGCCTGACGGATTCCTTCGGCGCGTATTTCTCATTGCTGACTTCGGGGGCTCCGCCGGCTTCGGGAACCGAAACACGCGAGGCCGGAACACGCGAGGCCGGAACACGTGACGCCGTAACGGATGACGCCGTAACGGGTGACTCCGAAGCCGGTGACTCCGCGGCGGGCGACGTGGAGTCTTCGTAACGCCGCTCGTCGAGCCCGGGGCCGGCTCCGTCGGCGGCCCCGGTCCGCAGCCCCGCGGACCAGCGGACGACCAGCACGACCGCCCCCGGCAGCGCCGCCACGAAGCTGAGCACGCCGTACACGACGGCGACCGCGAGACCGGTGCTCGCGCCGAGCCCGGCGGCGCCGAACGCCCAGGCGGTGACGCCCTCGCGGGGGCCCCAGCCGCCGACGTTCAGCGGCAGGCCCATGGCGAGCAGGGCGAGGACGGCGATCGGCAGCAGCGCGAGGACGGAGGCGCCGGAACCGGCGACCCGCGCGGCCACCAGGAACATCCCCAGGTGCCCGGCCAGCACGACGGCCGACGACACGGCGACGCCGGGCCCGTTGCGCCGCGACAGCAGTCCTTCGCGCGCCTCGGCCAGTCCCGCCCGCAGCCGCTTGCCACGACGCGGTGCCGAGGAGTTCATCCGGACGGCGAGGAAGACGGCGAGCGCGCCCACGCCGGCCAGCAGGACCAGCGGGGCGATCTGCCGTGCGTCCTGCATGACCGGGGAGGGCAGGGTCAGCAGGACCGTTACGCCTGCCACGGCCAGCACGAGCTGTCCCGCGGTGCGCTCCAGGACCACGGCCCGCACACCGCGTCCGACGTCGCCGGCGCTCTGCCCGTGCCGTACCGCGCGGTGCACGTCGCCGAGGATGCCGCCGGGCAGGGCCGCGTTGAGGAACAGGGCCCGGTAGTAGTCGGCGACGGCCGGGCCGAGCGGCAGCCGGATGCGCAGTCCGCGGGCCACCAGCGCCCACCGCCAGGCGCTGAACACCGTGGTGACGGCGCCGATCCCGAGCCCCACCAGCAGCGTCGGGCCGTCGATCCGGCGCAGTCCGTCCAGGAAGACGCCGGTGCCGAGGCGCCACAGGAGGACGCCGAGGATGACGACTCCGGCGACCGTTCCGACGTGCGTGCGGACGGCGCGGTTGGTGAGCAGGGCCCGCAGCCGGGAGGTCTTCGCCGCGCGCGGCTCGGTCACGATGACACCGATGCGGGCCCCGGACACGGCGGCGCCGGTGCGGGCCACCGACGGGCTGCGAGGGGGCCGTCGGGCGAGCGCCCCGGCTCCCTCGGCCCACACCACGGGCGGCGCGGCCGTCACCCTCGGGCCCACCGTCTCGGCGCTCATCAGACCCCGCCCGTCGGCCGGGCAAGCGCCAGCAGGTCGCTGTGGTGGACGGTGACGTGCAGGTCGCCCGCCGCGCAGGCCGCCAGCCGGGCGGCCAGGTAGGTCTCGGCGCGCTCGGCCAGTGCGGGGCGCTCCTCCACGGCCGCGCCGACCCAGCCGCGCAGCCACTGGGCGGTCAGGCCCACGTTCTCGGGGCCGAGCCGCCACGGGCTCGGATGCACCTTGACGGTCGCGCCGTGGGCGGCGAACGCCTCGCAGGCGACGGTCACCGCGTCGGGGCCGAGGAGGCCGTCACGCCGCTGGTGGTCGTTGAAGGCGGCGGCGATCTCGTCGTCCAGCGGGTCCGTGGTGCTGAACTCGACACGTCCGGCGACCGAGAGCGTGAGCAGCGCCGGGCAGCCCGCGCCGGCACAGGCCGCGGCGAGCGTCTCGATCTCCTCGCGGGTGAGGACGTCGAGCAGCGCGGAGGCGGTGACCAGCGAGGCGCCGAGCAGGGCGTCCGGGGTCAGACGGGCGACGTCGCCGCGCCGTGTCTCGACGGTGACCCTGCTGCCGTCGGCGCCCGCCCTGGGGGAGGCGACGGCCGCGAAGTGCAGGAGGTAGGGGTCACGGTCGTGCAGGATCCAGTGCTGGGCGCCGTCCAGCCGGGGGGCCAGCCAGCGGCCCATCGAGCCGGTGCCGCAGCCCAGGTCGTGGATGGCGAGACCGCCGCGTCCGGGCAGGTTGGCGAGCCGGATCCGCAGCGGGTCCAGCAGGTCCATCGACCGGGCGGCGGCGTCGGCGGGCTCGCGCAGCTCCAGCCACTCGGGGGCGTAACGGGGCTGGTCCTCCGGCCCGACGTCGCGCAGCCGCACGGTGGGCCGCTCGCCGGACCGTGCCACCGGCCCGGCGCCGGCGATGACGTCCGCCGCACCGCCATCGGCCCCGGCGACCGGGTCGTGCGCACCGGAACCGGCACCGGCACCGGCAGTCGCCGCCTGCGCCACAGCCTCCGCACCCGCGCCGACGCCACGTGTCACCGAGCCGGAACCCGCTGTCGCGGACGCCGCCCGCGCCGCGGAGCCGTCGCCGGGAACCAGGGACTCCGCCATGGAACCAGTCTCCTTCCGGCCCGGCTGTGCCGGTATGCCGCCCACGCGTCGTGCCACGTCGGCCGGGGTCGCCGTCGTCTTCCTCATGCCGCCCTCCGGGGTTCGCTGGAAAGCCGGCCGAGGACGCCGGCCAGGCTCTGGGCGGTCGTCGCCCAGCCGTTCAGGGCCGCCCGGCGGCCCCGCGCGGCCGCCTTGAGCCGACGTCGTACATCGGCCTCGCCGAACCAGCCGCGCAGTTCGACCGCGAGAGCGGCCGGGTCCTCCGGGGGGACGAGGATGCCGGGGACACCGCCGTCGGGGGCGCGGCCGACCGCCTCGGGCAGCCCGCCGACGTCCGTCGCGAGGACGGGGATGCCACGGGCGAGCGCCTCGGTGACGGCCATGCCGTACGTCTCCGCGTAGGAGGTGAGGACCATCAGGTCGGCGGAGGCATAGGCGGCGTCGAGCTCGGCGCCCGCCTTCGGGCCCGCCAGCTCCAGCCGGTCCTGAAGGCCGTACTTCGCGATGAGGCCGCGCAGATGGGCGACGTACTCCGGGTCCTGCCCGAGACCGCCCACGCACACGCAGCTCCACGGCAGATCCCTCGCCGCGGCCAGCGCCTCCACCAGCCGGTGCTGGCCCTTGCGCGGGGTCACGGCGGCCACGCACAGCAGGCGTGAGACACCGTCGGTGCCGGAGGCGAGGGGGGCGATGTCGGCGCCGGGGGCGGCGACATGCACCCGCTCGGGGGCGAGGCCGTGGTGGGAGACGAGGCGGCGGACCGCCCAGTCGCTGGTGGCGACGACGGCGGGGACGGCCCGCAGCACGGCCCGCTCCTTGGCGTCGAGCTCGGCCGCCACCTCGGGCGCGAGGCCCCGCTCGTCACCGAGCGGCAGGTGGACGAGGACGACGAGCCGCAGCCGCTCCGCCTCGGGGGCGATGATCTCCGGTACCCCGCAGGCCACCAGCCCGTCGAGGAGGACCATCGTGCCGTCGGGAAACTCCCGCAGCGTCCGCGCCAGTTCCGCGCGGGCGGCCGCCTCCGGGCGGGGCCAGGAACCGGGCACCTGGTGCTTGTGCACCTGCCAGCCGAAGCCGGGCAGATCCAGGCAGAGGCGCCGGTCGTAGGCGTTGCCGCCGCTCGGGTTCGCCGCGTCGTCGACGCCGCCCGGCATCACGAACTGCACGGAGCGCAGGGACATGGGAATGATCCCGCCGATCTTGGGAAGCGCGGCCTGCGCGGGCACGTACGCGAGCGGGGCCTTCTTGCCGGTCTGCACGGCGGCCTTCTCGAGGGTCGCGTCGGTCACAGGGCACGCTCGTAACTCGCCCAGGCGATGTGCGACTCGTGCAGGCTGACCGCGATGGCGGCGATCCCACGGGCGCCCTCACCGAGCGCGCCCTTGTGGATACGCTCCGCGAGCCGGTCCGCGATGACCTTGGCCAGGAACTCGGTCGAGGTGTTGACCCCGGCGAAATCGGGCTCGTTGTCGAGGTTGCGGTAGTTCAGCTCGCTGACCACTGCACCGAGTTCCTGCGTGGCGAGACCGATGTCGACGACGATGTTGTCGTCGTCCAGCTGCTCGCGGCGGAACGTGGCGTCCACCAGGAACGTGGCTCCGTGCAGGCGCTGCGCGGGTCCGAAGACCTCGCCGCGGAAGCTGTGGGCGATCATGATGTGATCGCGGACGGTGACACTGAACAACGGACGACCCTCCAGGTGCGGCGCCTCTGGTCCCCCGGCCGTTGGCCGCCGGGGGATGCCGTGTAGTACGGCTCTTCGCTTCCCCCTGTTCAGCCCGATCTCACTCTTTTCTCAGGTCAGGCGCTCTTGTTCATACCTGACACGGTGACACAGGGCCGGAATCTCGCCAGTCGCGAGCTTCGGCATCACCTGCGGCAGCTCCTCGAAAGCGCTGTCTCCGGTGACGAGGGCGTCGAGCGCCGGGTCGGCCAGCAGCTCCAGGGCGAGCGCGAGCCGGTCGGCGTACGTCCGGCTGGAGCGGCGGGCCGGGGAGACGGTGCCGACCTGGCTGCTGCGGACGACCAGCCGCCGGGAGTGGAAGTCCTCGCCGAGCGGAAGGGAGACCTTCCGGTCGCCGTACCAGCTCAGTTCCAGGACGGTGCCCTCGGCGGCCAGCAGCTCCAGCGAACGCGTCAGGCCCTGTTCGGTGGCGCTTGCGTGCACCACGAGGTCGAGGCCGTCGCGGGCGTCCGCCGGAAGGGCGAAGTCGACGCCGAGTGCCTCGGCGACCTTCGCCCGCGCCGGGTCTGCGTCCACCAGCTGCACGCGGACGCCGGGGAAGCGGGCCAGCAGCGCGGCCACCGAGCAGCCGACCATGCCGCCGCCGACCACCGCGATCCGGTCGCCGACCAGCGGAGCCGCGTCCCACAGCGCGTTGACGGCCGTCTCGAGGGTCCCGGCCAGCACGGCCCTCGGCGCGGGCACCGAGTCCGGTACGACCGTCACCGCCGTCGCCGGGACGACGTACCGCGTCTGGTGTGGATAGAGGCAGAAGACCGTACGCCCGACCAGCGCCGCCGGGCCCCGCTCCACCACCCCGACATTGAGATAGCCGTACTTCACGGGCGCCGGGAAGTCGCCCTCCTGGAACGGTGCCCGCATCGCCGCGTGCTGGCTCTCGGGCACCCCGCCGCGGAAGACGAGGGTCTCCGTGCCACGGCTGACGCCGGACCACAGCGAGCGCACCAGCACCTCGCCCTCGGCCGGGTCGGGGACGACGACGTCGCGGATCTCCCCCGCACCCGGAGCGCTGACCCAGAACGCACGAGCGGTGACTGACATCGGCATTCTCCTGAACGATCGGCAACCGGCCCACGTACCGAGGTGTGCACAGTCCGCGCACAGTACGCGGCACTGATCATCTTTGTCATCTGGCCGGAGGAATGTGCGGTGGCCCTGAACAACACTTACGACGCAAGGCTGGTCCAGCAGGAGACCGCTGTGGGAGCGGGCGTTCAGATCCTGTTGCTGGCTCTGCTCGGCTCGGCGATCGGCCTGGGGCCGGCGGGCTGGGTGACCGGTCTCGTCTTCGCCATCGCCACCTGGGCGGTACTCTCCCGGGCGCTGCACCGCTCCGCTCTGCGCTCGTTCGGCCCGGCCAACCGGGTCACGCTCGGCCGGGCGACCCTGGTCGGCGGGGTGACCGCGCTGGTCGCCGACTCCTTCGAGAGCACGCCTCCGGTGACGCTCCTGGTGGGTCTGACGGCGGTGGCCCTGATCCTCGACGGCGTCGACGGCAAGGTCGCCCGGCGCACCAACACCTCGACGGCGCTGGGCGCGCGGTTCGACATGGAGGTCGACGCGTTCCTGATCCTGGTGCTCAGCGTGTACGTCTCGATGGCGCTGGGCCCGTGGGCCCTGCTCATCGGCGGGATGCGCTACGTGTTCGTCGCGGCGGCCCGCGTCGCCCCCTGGCTCAACGCGCCCCTGCCGCCGAGCACCGCCCGCAAGACGGTCGCCGCGCTCCAGGGCGTCCTGCTGCTGCTGGCGGGCGCGGACCTGCTGCCGTACGCGGCCAACTTCGCCGTCGTACTGCTGGCGCTGGGCTCGCTGGTGTGGTCCTTCGGCCGGGACGTCCTGTGGCTGTGGCGGACCTCGCGCATCGAGGCGCACGCTCCGGCGCCGAAGGTGCTGGAGCTGGTGTAGCTCCTGGAGCCGATGTGGCTCCTCTCTCCCACCCCCACGGGTTTCCCTCATAGGCCCGCCGCAGGGTCCGACCCGCTGACGACCTCCGCCGATCCGACCGGCACGAAGGTGCTCGCTACGGCCGTGCCGAGCGCGTCCGTACGACGGCGCGGACGGCCGGTGCGATCCCGGGCAGCGAGGGTTCCCGGGCGCCGGGCGGCCGTCCGGCGGCGAAGACGGCCTGGAACGCCGTGCCGTCCCCCACGGCGGCGGCATGTCACCCGTGCCGGGTCCGTGCCCGGCCGCGGCCGGCAACACACACACCGCGGCGAACACCGCGGCGCGTAGACCCGGGACGACCGGGGGACGCACTCAGGGTGCGGGATCCTCGCCCCGTGCAACCGGCACGTCGGCCACCGCTCCCGCGCACCCGTTCGACCACACTCTCGGGCTCCCGCGCCCACCGGCCTCCCGCGTTCACCGTCGCCGGGGCAGAAACGCGACGGCGGCGGCCGGTACCGCGGCCAGCAGGAGCCAGGAGGCGGCCGGTGGAGCCCGGCAGGTGGCCGCCCGCCGAGCAGCACGATCACCCCGGAGACCGAGGACAGCGCCCCGGTGTGTGGGGCTTGATGTGGGGCGTGGTGCGGGGCCGCTTGTGAGGCTGGGCGTGGGGCCGCGTGTGAGGCTGGGCGTGGGGCCGGGCGCGAGGCCGTCCTCCCGCCCCAGCCAACTCCGTTTTGCAGATCGACTGTTCACCGACTTGCGGGTCTGTCGTGCGGCGTCGCTGCGCCCGTGGCCGTGGCCGTACCCGTGGCCGTCGTAGACCACCGGCCGCGGTCACCGCCAGGGCGCCGAGGAGGGCGAGGACCGTGGCGGGGGCGAGGACGGCCCAGGGTGCGCGTTCGGCGTAGGGCTGGTTCTCGGCGAGGAGCAGGCCCCACTCGGGGGACGGCGGCTGCGCGCCGAGACCGAGGAAGCCGTGGACGACGGCGTCGGTGCCGAGGACCGCGGCCTCGGCGGCCATGACGGCGTCCTGCCGTCCTTCGGTGTCGGCCACCGCCTGCGCCTCGGCGACGGCCCGGTCGACCGCCTTGTCGCACAGCAGGGCGAGGTTGTAGCCGCCGGCGCAGGTGAAGTCACTGGCGAGGAGGGAGACGGGGTCGACGGTGTCGAGCAGGCTGTTGCGCGCGCCGAAGATTGATCACCCAGCCCTCGCTCCCGGATTTGACAGAGATCACGACACGCCCCTAAATCTAGTCACATGACTTTCATTTTCAACAAGGGGGTGCGGTGATGCGCGTCGCATTCGCGGGGAAGGGCGGCAGCGGCAAGACGACCCTGTCGGCCCTGTTCGCCCGGCAGTTGGCGCGATCCGGCGCACCGGTGCTGGCCGTGGACGGTGACATCAACCAGCACCTCTCCGAGGCCCTGGACCCCGCAGCGGGCGCACCGCGGTTCACAGCTCCGCCCCTGGCCGCGCATCTGGGCGACATCAAGGACCTGCTGCGCGGCACCAACCCGCGGATCGCCTCCCGCGAGGCCATGGTCAAGACGACCCCACCGGGGCGCGGCTCCCGGCTGCTGCGCCTGCTGGGCGACGACGACCTGCACACGCGCCACGTCCAGCGGGTGGGTGGCGTGCCGTTGATGGTGACGGGCGAGTTCGACGACAGCGACCTGGGGGTGGCCTGCTACCACTCCAAGCTGGGCGCGGTGGAGCTCTATCTGAGCCACCTGGTGGACGGCCCCGGCGAGTACCTGGTGATGGACATGACTGCCGGAGCCGACGCCTTCGCCTCCGGCCTGTTCACCCGCTTCGACATGACGTTCCTGGTGGCCGAACCCACCCGCAAGGGCGTCTCCGTCTACCGCCAGTACCGCGATCACGCCCGTGAGTTCGGCATCCCGCTCGCCGTGGTCGGCAACAAGGTCACCGGCGAGGACGACCTGCTCTTCCTCAAGGAGGAGGTGGGCGACGACCTCCTCACCCACCTCGCCCTCTCCCCCTGGGTCCGCTCGGCCGAACGGGGCCGCCCACAGGGCGAGTTGGAGGAACCCAACCGCCACGCCCTCAACGTCCTGCGCGAGACGGTCGACGCCCGCGAGAAGAACTGGCCGGTGCTGCACCGCCACGCCGTGGAGTTCCACCTCCGCAACGCCCGCTCCTGGGCCGACAAGGCCACGGGCCGGGACCTGGCGACGCAGGTGGACCCGGAGTTCGTCCCGGGCCCGACATCACTGACCTGAACGCCCCCGCGCCGCCTGGGCGGGCCTGCCCCTCCCACCCTCCACCCTCGCTCCCCCACTCTCCACAAGAACAGGGCACCCATGTCTCTCGACGTCTGACGGGACTGCTGTTCGACGCATTCGCACCTGGGCCGCCGCCGGAACCGTCACCGACCTCGCGTCGGCGACGGTTCCGGCGGCGGTCGGGACCCGGGCCCCCCGGGCCCCCCCCCCCCCCCCCGGCCCGGGGGCGTGGGCCGGGGGGCCGGGCGGGGTGGGTTAAACAAA